>JAGLOH010000060.1 GCA_023139025.1 Candidatus Heimdallarchaeota archaeon
TTACAGTATCCTCTTGTTTCTCTCAAAGAGTCTCATTCGATTTAATCTGTTGGTGTCATAC
Source organism: Candidatus Heimdallarchaeota archaeon (assembly GCA_023139025.1). Classification (GTDB taxonomy): domain Archaea; phylum Asgardarchaeota; class Heimdallarchaeia; order Heimdallarchaeales; family Heimdallarchaeaceae; genus UBA460. The sequence goes on from JAGLOH010000060.1 coordinate 62, forward strand.
TGTCCAAGTCCTGAGGTCTCACTTCCAAGGATCTTATCTAGAAAACTAAATGGATCTCCATGGTCTTGCTGTATCAATCTATCAGACCCTCGCTTTATTATTGGTGGATGCATTCCCCCTGCAATAAATGGCACTGCAACAAAGACAGCATAAGCTAGTCCCCAAAACAAATCATCATGGGTCCCTGATGGATGCTCATATATCATATTGCCAGCTTGGGATTTTTTTACTTGCTGCAATTCTATTTGTTCTCTAACTGGAGATTGGGAGCTGATCTTTAATTGGCCCGTCTGAAACATGGTCTGAACCGCGTTTACGCATTCAATCTTTCTGTTGTTAGTCATTATTATTGGCTCAAGGGGTAGGGTAATTACATCAAAGAGCTCTATTGCTGCATCCCCAACCCCAGTTCTGTCAAATCCAATCACACTCATTGGCTTTGAATCGTAAATTTTGTGCAAGTCTTTGGCAACTTGTCCATAGTTTACATGCGGCCAAACCATGAATGCCTCCTCAATTAGAATATCATCCTTGACCATTAGAACCTCGAGTGCTGAGTGGTCTGTTCTTTTTGCCAGGTCAAGACCGCCAAATCGCATTTCTGGAAATTCATTGATTCTCTCCCGAGGCAACCGAGGCTCATCAGATACACCATGTTTTGATTGCATTGACATTAATCTTTGAGGTCAACTAACTTTGATATTGATTATACATAGTATGATTAACTTCCGTTAATAATAAATAACAGTAATATTTTCTCCATTTGCTGAACCTGAACTAGAAGATAGATTCGCTTGGATTTCTATTGTGTCTCCAATTTGAATCTCTATAGCTGTTTTAGTTAAACCTGTACCTGTAACATAATAGGCATCAACTATAGCAGATTCTTCTGTATTTCTAGATAAAGAAGCAGTCAACAACTCCGAAGAAAGAAATGTTGTAGAACCTAGTTTTACAAAGAAACTAAAAGGTAATTGAGTTATGTCATAATCAAGAGAATAAATTACAGTATCGGTTCCAATTGAAGGTGATGTTCCACTATAAATATGTTGATTGGAAGCAAACACTGCAGTACCACTATCATCAGAAGTACTGTAAGTTACCCAATTGACATCATAATCAAGATTTGATCCTGTAACATCAACAACTGTACCATTATCATAAAATATCTGAGTTGTGAAAGAATACGTGGCATTAGGATTACTAACTACTGCATTAACATCAAATTCTAGTTGTCCATAGAATTCAACGGTTACATTTCCAGGACTTCCTTCTACCCAATCAGGACTTGTTCCGCCCCTATACCAGGTTAATAATGTAATATCGCCTACTTTTGAAAATGGATCAATAGTTGAGTTTGAAGTATCTAAATCAATATTAAATATTCCTCCAGCACCACTTACTCCTGAACCCACCTCAAATTGAGGATTACCATCATAAAGTGCTTTGTTAGCTTCATATGTAGCTCTTGTTATATTATAGTAAAGATATACAGTTTCACCTACCCAAAAATCACCAGGCAGGGCTGTCCCGAGTACTCCAGTAACAGTGAATGTTTCACCTCTGAAAAATTGATCACTAGGAATAGGATTAGTAATTGTCTTTATTGTACCTAAATCAGGATCAAATGGATTGGATTCCTTTAGTTTTATGTCTAAAATTTGTGCATAAGGTTGTCTTGCATTGATAGATGTTTCGGAGGATTCTGTTTCAGAATCAGATATATCAGAACGAATAGGTGGAGTAAACTTGAATTCATTCCTTGCTAGATTAAAAGGAAATTGAGATTGAAAAGCTGAAGAATTAGGAGTAACGGAAGTATTTTCTTCATTCTGTTTACTTATCATAACTTCACTATAAACTGGAATAATCAAACTACTAGTTATTGCTACTAGAAAAATGACAGTTAGTATTTGATATGTCCTTCTTCTATTCATTTCAGTGTTTCACATCCTTAGTATAAAATATAGTAAAATAGTTAATTTCTGACAGATATTCATTATTTCTACCACTAAGCATACCCGATATACCAATGTCAGTAATGCTGTATGTCATTAAGACTTGAGAAGATATTGAAGATTTTATGTTCGTCAAAGCATAACTCATATGAGCTGGTGGAAAAGCGATAGTTATCGATGCAGATATATTCCACGTGTCTAGATAGAATACTACCAGTCTATAGAAACCTGGTCCGTAATGTGTAACATCCACATTAAGAGTTATATTATAAAAACCATCTAAATCACTTGGTCCTAAGCTTAAATCATTGGCACCATATAGTACCCCAAGATCTCTTTCAACAACTAAATCAGCTCTCAATGTTGTTGTATCAGTTATATTAGCTGCATCGTAGACTGATTGTCTTACAAGCCATACTTCGACATTTTCCCCTATTAATGGGCTTGGTAATCCACCAGGAGGTTTTTGATATAGATAAATATCAACATCAGGAGCAAAGATATCTCCGTCCACTCCTTGATTATGGTAATAATCACTTGAATCTACAGTTGAATATTTACCATCGAAATAAAGTATCTGTGTATAGGTATAGTTCTGCCCGTAACTAGCTACAAGATAATAAATATCACCTACAGGTACAGGAGGAGTTAAGGTTGAGAAAATATTTGTTGATCCTTGCATTGTATAAACAGATGAATTACCTGCTGGATCAGTAAATTCAGTTCCTAACACTCTCAAAGTTGCTGGATCCAGTGTTCCAAGAAGTAAATCAGTTTTCTCATTTTCATCTAAAATATAGTATGTAACTAACCTACCATCTAAGGGAGTCGTATGTGCTGGATCTTCGAAAAGTTCAGTTGATATCTGATATTGCACTCCTTTTTGTATTAAATAGTAAATTTGTAATCCAGCCGGAGGTGGAGATGGATCTAGCCCCACATCAATTGTACTGTTAATACTAATAATTGACAGATACCCCGTTGGTATTACAACAAAACCAGTATAATTCGTTGAAAGTAACGTCACGTAAGCTAATAAAACATAAGCCGTTCCTCCAGGATTACTAGGATTGTAAACATTATACGATAAAGGATCCCATTCCGTGTAAAGTTCTGCTACTCCTCCTACCACTGATATAGCTGTACCTAGATTGTTTGCTACTGATAATAATCCTGCAGGATTTGTTGAATATGTTTGTAATTGAACTACTGTTACTGTAGCAAAATTAACTGTAGCCCCTTCTACAAAGCCTGTTTCATCACTGACTGTTGCTCTAAGAGTATAATTTTTAGCATAATCGGTAAGATAAACATCTTCTCCACCTATGTCTTGCCTGGTAACGGGAAGATACATAGCTGGTTCTCCCAACATTTCAATGCTTACATTGAATGAAGAGTATAGAGTGTTTTCACAATAATACATTGAACTTGTATCTAAATCAACATAAGGCCCCATTTGGAACTGACCCCATTTGTAGGTGGGTCCACCAACACCATCGTCTATTGGGAGAAGAGCTTCAACCCAAGCATAAATATTGTCAGACAATGAAAGGGTTCTAACTGTAGCAGTTCCATCTCCAATTGCAAAACCAATAACAGGACGACTTGGAATGTTATTTAATCTTAAAGTCATAATGGCCAAAGCTATATATGCAGAAGCTGAAGTATCTGAACCTTCCAGAAGAAGTTCAGCTCTATCTCGACCATTGTTATCATCATTATCAGCTGTAGGCATTCCATAATCAGATAATATCTTTTCTAGAATGTATGTTGTTTGCTGGTACATTGTATGACCATTTGTTATTCCATATTCTGTAGCATTTGCTGCATATTCTGCTACCCTAGGAGAGATAGCCTCATAATTCAAAGGTTTCTGAAGGAAACGAGCGAAGGTTGAATTATACCAGCTCGTATGAAGATAAGTATAATCATCATAATTTGTTGAATCCGAAATAATGTCTGAAATGTTGTCATCACTGACGAAATAAGGTTGATAATTAAACTCTCCAATGAATCCTATTTGATTGGTTGTTGCTTTCAAAGACAACATGTCATTTAGATTATATTTGACATCAGCTGTTCCTTCTACAGCACACACAGTACCATTTTCATCAACTAAGTTATCTGTCCAGTTTAAATCATTTGTTAAGAATGGTTCATTATAATTATTACTCCAAGTGGATATTAATTGTGTAAGCAGAGCTGTTTGAACACTATAAACCAATTGAGTTACATCTAATTGTTGATAGCTACTTGGAGGGTCTGAATGTACAGCTGGGTCATTATTTTCAGCTGTTAAATCAAATCTAGTTTCGCCACTCGTCTCAATAAAATCCCACGAGCTCGCTTGATAATTATCCCTAACATCCCACCGATAGAGATAGTTCCCTAATGTACCAGAAAGAGCTTCTACTTGTGCTATTTCATCTATATCGAGATCTGGGTCTATATCCATATTATCAAGAAGATCTAGTATACCATCTATGAAAAATGGTGCTTCTCCTGTAAAAAGTGAATCAAACCATGAGGGATTGGTGTCCATTGGTGTGATTTCACCAGGAGGTAAATCACGATATTTTCCAATCATATTAAAATAAGGAGTAAAGAAAGAAACTAATAATGAACCTATGATAAAACCTACAACCATTATCCTTTTCACACTATGTCTTGTGCGTATTTTTGGGAAAGAAAATGATTTTGCTTCAAAAGCCAACAGGACTAAAAATACCTCTAGTATTAAAACAACGGGTACAATGTACTTCAGAAATAGATCGGGCAATGGAATAGGAATAAATTCATTAAAATAACTGTTAATAATCGTTACAACTAAAAGCCCAAGAAATAGAATAGAAAAAGCTATGTTCCAAGCAGTTATACCTCTTGGCATCATTGCAGCGACGGGTAGTTTGGTACTTCCTTTTTTCATCTTTTTATATTTAGGAACTACAGCAGGTTTTGTCTTTAGTTTAGCCCCCTCTTTAAACCGCTTTGTGCTTTTAGCCGAATCTTCGCTTTCTGACATCTTCTTTCCTCGGGATTATCAAGTATCAAGAGTACCGATGGTTACCCTAATGACTCTATACTCCTACTTTATTCAAAAACTTTTTGCGATATAAATACTTGCAAATTGGCCATCAGCTTCGAGAAAACTAGAAGTGTTAAAATTCGTCCTTTTAGACTTTGGGGAAGAAATTTACACATTTAGTTTAAATATTAACATGCCAGAATAGGTTTTTTGTGCTAATATATGATTTTGCCTATAATATTACTGAAGTAATGTATTACTCGAAGTTTGAAACAAATCTGAAAAAAACAATCTTGTGTTAATGAATAAGCTACAAATTCAATCAATAAAGAGATGTAAAATCAACAAAACAAATTGTGAAGGAATGTCATACATTCATTAAAATATAACTCACATTTATCGATAAATGGTGAACATTTCTCATATTGAGAACATCGTTATTTGGAAGTGATCTCCATCAAAGTAAAACTGATCTCCTACCCAAAAGAAACTGATTTAATTGCTAAAATGGCTGCAGCAATCTGTTATTCAGGTGGTCATGATTACGAAGAAATAAGAAAAGATGCTGAGAGTAAACCTGCAAAATACCTTAGTAAAATAGTTAAGAATGGTCATTTATCTATTCTCGAACATAATATCTATGTTTTCTATATTTCTGGTATAAGTAGAGTAGCGAGTCATCAACTAGTCAGAAAACGTATTGCTAGTTATTCCCAACAATCACAAAGATATGTTGATGCAAAAAATTTCAGAGCTGTAATTCCTGATACGATTGAAAAATCACAATTCCTAGAACAGTATAGCAAGAAACTTGAGGAATGCAGCAATTTGTATCAACAGATGGTAGATGGGGGTATTCCGAAAGAAGACGCAAGATTCATTTTACCAGGTGCAACAACAACACAATTGATGGTTTCCATGAACGCACACGCTCTAGTCGACTTTTTTGTTCAGAGATTATGCGTGCTTAGCCAGTGGGAGATCAGACAACTAGCTGTAGCAATGTTGGAAGAAGCTCAGAAAGTTTCTCCTTTGATATTCAAGGATTTAGGTGCATATTGTGACTTTTACGGCTATTGTCCAGAAAATGATAAATCATGTGGAAGAATTAAAACTTTGAAAGAGCTACTAAAATAAGGATAAGTGAGCATTCGAATTTTGCTTCTTTAGCTTAGAATCATATTGTATACAATAAATAGAAGCAGTTATTCAATAAACTCAGATATCTCATCATCGTTGTCCACTGGTACTGTAGTTTCATCCTTAATTTTCGGCAAAATTGCATTCATTCTTGTTAGGATAATCGTATAGAGGATTGCTACGACAATAAGTGAAGGACGAATTATGAATTCAGCTATAGTATTTGGGGGAATTATGAAATAAATTATCATTGAATATAAACCTGCAAATAAAACTAGAATCAGTATTGAAATTAAGGGCCAAAACATCTTTTTAATAAGTATCCACCACTTCTGAAGCACATCAAGCTCTTTAACAGATACGCGTTCAAAATCAGTTAAGATTAAATTGTCTTCATAGTGTTTCACTTGTTCTATTGCGTAATCTCCAGTTGGTAAAATGTAAAATCTTTCTTGAGAATAGAATTCCAGAAAGAACATAGATAGGAGTAATCTCAAGGCTATGCAAATCCCTGCGGATACTTGGTAAATTATGATATCAATTCTGCCAAGTGTATCTGGGAAAAACATGGAGTTTACATTTGCAAGTAATAGAGAAAATGCTGTACCCAAAATAAAGAAAATTCCGAAACTTAATTCATTTTTGAGATTCAAATCTCCACCCCTGAATAAATCAATCATCAGGTTGATAATGCCTATTATTAACCAGATTGTAAAAACATATACATTCAAACTTATAGCTGACTGTAAAATTATTATTGCTATTGCTATCACCCCAAATAGATGATGACAAAATACCATAATCTGAGAACCAGGAGCTGTTTTCTTGGTTTTTTTCCAATCAGCCTCAAAGACTTTATCCCTTATTCTCATTTTATCGCCCTAATGCTTCTTGTACTAATCTATGTGATGGGGAATATTTATTCATCAACTTATAAAGTGACAAAATTATGTTATCTTCATACCCATTAATATCCACATAATCACCACCAACTGAATATAGAATTCGTCTAATTTCAGCTTCTCTCTTCAGATATTCATCTCTCACTAAACTAGGAAAGACATTATCTATGATATCTCTATATTCAATATTCTGAGCTTCATTAGCTATCCATTCAGATGAAGCAAGAATATTGAAATCCATAGTAGAAAAATTAACGAATATTACTCTGCTCCCCATAGAATGAAGCAAATGTAACCCTTGAAGTTTCTTTTTTAAATCACCTTCCAGATCAGAAAATATTATAGCTATTGAATGATTCAATTGATTGTTTCTGGTGAATTTCACAGCATTGATAAAATTACTTTCAACCCCAAGGGGCTCAATGTCAAATAAATTCAACATTAATCTCAATTCATTTCTCCCAACTTGGGGTACAATGAATCTACTAACATTGTCCCCATATGCTATCACTGCCAAATCATGGCTTGTCCCTCTGATGAGCGAGGAAACTTCAACAGCAGAAGATAAAGAGTGTTCAAATTTAGGACCAAACATAGTACTTCCTAAATCAAGGTATATTAGGAAGTGAAGATTTCTTTCATCTTCATATTCTCTGGTAATCAATTTGTCATGTCTTGCAGTAGCAAACCAGTCTATGTGTTTTACTTCATCCCCTGGGAGGTAATCACGAAGTGCAAAGAATTCATCACCGCGACCCTTAACCCTTTGAGCAAATTCATGAACCATTTTAAGAAGAAGTTCTTTCTTAGTTTTCCATGGTATATTGATACGTGGTCTTTGGGGAAGCACCTTTATTGCAGTAATTTCTCTCAGAATTCTTAGATTTTTGAACAGCTGTTGATGAGGTCCTACAGCTATTTCTATTGGTCCAATTTCTGCATTTCCTCTACGAACTGCCAATAATATCCATACGATTTTCTGTGTTTGATCGGATTCTAATTTTAGATATAATTGATCTGGTATGTTGATACTTTGGAAGTGATATGAAAATCGCAACGTGGTTTTAATCCTAATTGTTTTTTTCGAACAATTGGTCAGATTTACTGCAACAGCGAGTAAACCTCTACTCCTTAGATACTCTTTTGATATTCTCACATCAACATCAAAAGAAACATCTTGTGTTGTTAGGTAGTGAACAAATGCAGAAGCTATTACTAACCAGAAAAGAAGACCTGGAATAATTAAGAGATAGTTATCAATAGATAAACCTAGAACTATAGACAAACTTCCCAAAAGGATGAATATACGTCCATTCTTTGTTAGTTCAAAGATTTTTTCCTCTTCCATGGTTAACTTCCTCATGCTTAGGTTAAATTACAACTTCAACTTCTGTTAGAATATTTTGTATAATTTCTGAAACCCTAATTTGTTCAATTTCAGCCTCAGGAGATAGGATCAATCTATGATTCATGACTGGAAAGAAAATAGATTTGATATCATCTGGTTCTACAAAATCTCTTCCTCTTATTGCAGCAATTGATCTACTTAATGTTAATAGAGCTATTGAACCTCTAGGGCTTGCGCCCAAAGCTAGAGATGGCACCGATCTTGTAGCAACAACAAGTTTTGCTATATATTCAATTATCTGATTACTCAAAATTACGCCTCTTTCTATTTCAGCTGATAATTTTTGTAAAGTATCTTTTTTTGTAACAGCGTTTACGTCAGCAAACATTTTCTCTTTCTTTTTCAACAGCATAGATATTTCTCCTTGCAGAGAGGGAGGATAAACAGGTATTTTTACAAGGAATCGGTCTATCTGAGCCTCTGGTAGAGGATAGACTCCGGTACTCTCAATGGGATTTTGAGTCGCAATGACCATGAAAGGTTCTGGAAGTTTGTATGTTTTTTTTCCTGAAGAAACTTGCTTCTCTTGCATTGCTTCTAAAAGAGCTGATTGTGTCTTTGGAGGACTTCTATTTATTTCATCAGTTAGAAGAATATTGGTAAAAACTGGTCCTTCAATGAAATTGAACGAACTTGTTTCTCTT
>JAGLOH010000600.1 GCA_023139025.1 Candidatus Heimdallarchaeota archaeon
GAATTGGGTTAATGGGATATACTGCGCAACCAGAGAATGTTGAAAAATTCCTTGCTGCGTTGAAGAGTGTTCTGTAAGTCTTTTTCCAGCTTCATAACATGCGATGCATAACGGCTTTACTAAAGTAATACTAAAATGTTTATTAGAAGAGGTTTGGAGCGGAGACGGAGATTTGAACTCCGATCCGCGGTTTTGCAGACCGCTGCATGGCCAGGTTTTGCTATCTCCGCTTAGTTTTTCAGTTGTTTTTTTCCTTCTTTCCTTTAATAAAAAAGTTTTCTATCTTTTAGATGTTAATTTCTTTTAGCTTGAGCTTCTTTTGTTCCATCTTTGCTCTTTTTTGCTCTTCTTATTCTTCTTTTTTTGGTATATTTGCTTCTGTTTCGTGTATTATTTTCCATTCTCCATCTATCAAAGAGAAAATCATTGTTATGATTAAATTAGATTCCATTCTTTCTCCCTCTTTTGGTATTAGACATCCTGTTCCTGTTGTGTTGTATAGAACCTTTGTTTCTGAAAGAACATTGAAAAATTCTGTTTCTCTAATCACTTTCTGTTCTTTCATAGTCTCATATACTCCTTTCAATGTTATTGTAAATTCATCATAGTTTAGGTTGAACTCTTGTCCAAATACAAGTGCAACAAATCTAAAATCTGCATGGTTGTGGTAATGTGCTAGAACAGCTTCCGAATCAAGTTTTTCACCTGCTTCAAACGCTCTATTAATTTTATTCTTTACAACTTCTATAATTGCGTCACGATTAATTTCTGTCATTCGTAAAGTTTCTCGAAGAGTTATTTAAAATTACTGGACTTTTGATTAGGTAATTCTTACTACTTCTTTGGATAAACTATGTGTTTGAATTCTTCTAACTTCCTTATCGCTGCAAAATTTTCATCTTTCTTTGCTTCTTTCCTTAGTTCAGGATCTAACTCTAATGCTTTGTTCAAAGATTGAACTGCTTTCTTTGATTTATCTTTATTTGAAGAAACTATCGCTTCCATATACCAATACTCTGCATTTCTATCTTCTTTCTTGATTTGTTCTAACAACTTCTCCAATTCTTCGTATTCTTTCTTATCTAGCCTTTCTTTCAACTGCAGAGATAGTATTATATACCAATCTTCTTCAGAATCTAGCTTCGAAATTATCTCTGGAATTTTGTTATATTTTT
>JAGLOH010000601.1 GCA_023139025.1 Candidatus Heimdallarchaeota archaeon
GTACCTCAAGTTGTAGAGAGAATAAAAGCTCTTCCAAATGTAGAAATCAGTCGTATGAATAAATACACTTGTTCAGATCCTGGTCAAGAATCAATTAGAAAAGACATTAAAGAGCTTAATCTTGATAGGGTTGTTGTTGCATCCTGTTCTCCAAGGATGCATGAATCTACCTTTAGAGGAGTTGTTGAAGAGACAGGGATTAATCCATATTGTTTTGAGATGGTAAACATCAGAGAGCATGTTTCTTGGGTACATACTGACAAAGAAAAAGCTACAGAAAAAGCAGTTAAACTAATTTCTGGAGCTGTAGCTAGAGCACAATTTCTTGAACCCTTAGAACGTAAGGAAGTAAGTGTTATTCCAAAATCGTTGGTTATTGGTGCCGGTGTTGCTGGTATTCAAACTGCTTTAGAGATCGCAAATGATGGATTTCAAGTCTATCTTGTTGATCAAAATCCAAGTATTGGAGGAAGAATGGCCCAACTAGATAAGACTTTTCCAACCTTGGATTGTTCTGCATGTATTCTGACCCCCAAAATGGTGGATGCTGCAAGACACCCAAATATAGAACTCTTAACATATTCAGAAATTGAGAGAGTTGATGGTTATATTGGTAACTTCAAAGTCACTGTCAAAAAGAAACCAAGATACGTAGATATTGACAAATGTGTAGGTTGTGGACTCTGCGCTGAAGCATGTAGATTAAAAGGAAGAGTTCCTAACGAATTTGACGAGAACCTAAGTAAAAGAAGTGCAATTTATATCCCATTTCCTCAAGCTGTTCCGTTAAAGTACACAATAGATCCAGAACGTTGTAATATGTTAAGATTCGGAAAATGTGGAGATGAGCTACTTTGTGTTGGTGCATGCGAACAAAATGCAATTGATTTTGATCAGAAAGAAGAATTAGTAGAACTAGATGTTGGAACTATTATTGTTGCAACAGGTTTTGATAATTTTGATCCATCAACAGAAACAAAGTATGGTTACAAGGAAAATGCTAGTGTAATAACAGGAATGGAATTTGAAAGAATAGTAAATGCAGCAGGTCCTACTGAAGGTCATCTTGAAATTAATGGCAAAGAACCTGAGAACGTAGTTTTTATCCAATGTGTTGGTTCTCGAGATAAAGAAGGACATGAATACTGCTCAAGAGTCTGCTGTATGTATAC
>JAGLOH010000602.1 GCA_023139025.1 Candidatus Heimdallarchaeota archaeon
AATCATATCTTGTAATATTCTCATATTGCATAGAATAATATGTATCTGGAAAAGGGTGATGTAGATTTATCTGTTCCATTACATTCATTGCATTTCTATCTATTGCATAGCTAATAGCCTTCCTAACAGCTAAAGCTTTAGTATAACTTTCATCAAATGTTTGATTAGCCCAAATAAAATTATCTTCACCTCCCAAATAAGGTCTACGCAAATTGATAGAGCAGAGTTCAATGATATTTGATATCTTTGTATTTACAATAAAACGTGTATCTGATTGCATTTCTTTTCTTGTTGAGGGGAACATTGATAACCCTGTACAATCCAGTTCACCAGCTAGAAATTCAGCTAGTTCAGCAGAAATATCAGGGATTACTCTTATATTAACAGTATCCACAAAAGGAACCAGTCCTGTTTGACCACCTTTAGCACCTACACCAAACCAATAAGGATTTCTTTGCAAGACAGTTACTAAATTTTTTACAAAATAATCTAACATGAATTTACCAGTACCAAATGCTGAGTAACTAAAAGTTTGCCATTGGAGTGATTCAACTATTTCTGGAAAAAGACCAGAATAGGGTATTCCACTTTCTGTAAAATATGTTGATGGGTCTGTTGAATTCAAAAAGAACTCAGGCAAACAACTAATTGCTAGCTCAGAGAGCACATGAGCGTATGGTTCAATTGCTTCTGTAGTAGAGTTAGCATCAACCTCAATATGAAAAACAAGTTCATTTGAAGGATCAACATAGATATTTTTTACCCAATCATAATTCATCTTTCCCTCTGAAATCAAACTACTATGAGCTAAAATGGTAAAAACAAAATCTTTTGCACTTAATTGTTGGTTAATACCATTGCTTAAATCCCCTTTAAGTCCAACCATGAGAGGAGTCGAAGCTACATCAAGTTCTGGAGATGATGCTGTTCTTCCAGTTATATTAAAAGAAGGAGTCCAGAAAATATTATCTCTTACATAGAATTTGTAATGAGTGTTATTTATTATATCCCAATCTTCCACTAAACCTGTCTTCATCGGATGATAATCAGGAGAAAACTGAATAATTGGTTCGGTTAATAATTCACAGATATAGGAGCTTGAAAAATCATCTGAAAAAATCGGGTTTAAATCTCTCCAATTTGCATCAGCTACATTAAGTTCATTCAGGT
>JAGLOH010000603.1 GCA_023139025.1 Candidatus Heimdallarchaeota archaeon
GAGACAGATTCTAATATTGATTGGTATTCTTTGATGCTCAATAGTACAGAATTAAATACTACTGTTGTAACAAATACAAATGCTCACCTGGTTGAATTTTCTATCGATGCAAATCTTCACTTCAACACTGCACCGGGTCTTCACAACTATCTAAACATAACTGCATATAATGATGCATCTGATACAATTCCAGCATTCAAACAAGGTGGAGGATCTGGTGGATCAGGTGGTTTTATGTTTTGTGACGATCCTAACTGCTGGGGACCAATGCCACTTCATCCAGATTCTTCTCCTATTGACCCACCAAGTTTCAGTGGAACAGATAAATCTGCTCCTGCAGTCAATATTAGCTTAGTAAGTTTTCCATGTTGTGGAAGTATTACATATGATCCTGCAGTAGACCCAGAATCAGGAGTAGCAGTAGCAGATGTTTATACTAATGTTACAGATACAATAACATTTTACTCTAAAAATAATGATAATGTTTCAATTATTGTTACTTTAACTTGGGCAGCTCTAGAGAAAATTACTACTCCAACAGAAGAAGGACCTTATATGTTTCTCAGTGGAATCATTTTTGTAGTATTTTATCTAGTTTACAAAAGGAGAAAGAAACTATATAGCAAAAAGAAATAAACAACATAATTTTTTTCTTTTTTTTATTTATACAAAATAGAAAATCAAGACTTAATTAGCTAATAAATATATCATTTATAAAACCTGATAGATTGATTCTATCTTCTAAATTTAATGATTCATTGCTTTCAACAGCATTTTCTATCATTTTCTTGAGTTCTTTGTTAGAATTGAATATGTTACTGAGTTCATTTAGTTTCTTAATCCCATTGTAAGATTTACCAATGAAAATATAACTAATATATACGTTGTTTATATTATTTATTAGAAATGTGAATTCTTTATTCTTCAATCTCTCTTTATCATTTTCCTTCATTTCAGAAGATACTTTCATGATAGATAGTAATACTTCATCATATATTCTTTCGCCTAAAATCTCATCAAAATACTCAGAAAAGATAATTAATCCTTGGTTTGATTGCATGAGGAACATAACTGGGATTTCAGCTTCACTTTCAACTTCAGGTCCTAAAACAGACCTTCTTCTTACAATTTGCTTTAATCTATCTTCTATATGTGATAATTCTAATTTT
>JAGLOH010000604.1 GCA_023139025.1 Candidatus Heimdallarchaeota archaeon
TCTTATCTTCTTCATAAGCTGAAACTAGTTTGCATCCTTCACTCTCAAAAACTACACCAACGTCATATCCTTTTTCACTAAAGTCTAGTACATTCATCATCACATGAGTGAAGATTCCTCTGTTTGCCGACCAAATAACAAAAAGTATTTTTTTCACTAAACCACCTTAGAATGATTAGAAAGATAGGTATAAAATAGTTTCTCAAAAGAAAGAGAAAAGAGAGATTAGAAACGAACTGTAGCAATTTTATATGCATCGAAAATAGGAATTAGAATTCCATTTTCAATAAATTCAAAAATTATTGGGAGTCCTTTTTCAATCTTAACATCATCAAGTTCATCAAAGATTCGACTTATGGTTACATTATCTCCCTCTGTGATATATTCAATTAAACGTTTTCGTAAACCATTTAATTCTTCAATCTCAATCTGTTTATATGGAGACACTATAAATGGATAAAAAATCCAAAGATGAATTTCCTTCATGATTTTTTCAGTTATTCCTTTGAGGTTGATTCGAAAGGCTTCTGTGGAACCATCCCAATCTTCAGTAATATTGCTGAACATTTTAGCAAACCATTCACTAATAATAGAAAGTTTTCTTTCAATTTCTTCATTTAAGTCTGTTTCTGAAAAAGAATACATTGTAAACTGTCCAGCTTCAGAACCTGTCACTAAGAAGTTTTTGTACTGTAAGCGCTTTACACCACCAACTTTATCTCCTTTTAATTCAACCCCCATGGAAGAAATAGCTGTAAGAAAACCTGTAATTAAGGAAGGATCTAAAGTTATTTCAGAACCCAAATCCATCTCATAAACAGGTAATCCTGTAGTACTATGAACAATTATCAATTTGGTAATAGACAAAACACTTTCATATAAACCATATATTCTTGCAAAAAGTGCTTTTTCAGCTCTTTTATCCTTATCAAGCTTTCTTCTAATAAAGACTGTTAGCGGAGTAACTATAGCAATTAAAGAGAAGATGCCAATAATTATGTAAATATAAATAGGAATACCTTCGCTTGGACCGGGAGCAATAATCGATATTGATTTGATTAGTTGATTAGTTATTGTTTCGTATCCTGTTTTATTTATTGAAAGAAAGATGTTAATACTGGTTTCTTGAGGTTCGAATATTCTAATTGTCACTGAATATAATC
>JAGLOH010000605.1 GCA_023139025.1 Candidatus Heimdallarchaeota archaeon
TGATTGTCACAATTAATTCCAAGAGATATGTCACAGAAATCAATAACTGCATAACCCTCAGGTATGATAAACTCAGTATCAGTATTTTCTCTCATAGCAATAAAACCATAAGATGAAGTAGTCATTGCTATTCCTACTTCACCACTAACTACCGCAGCACGAGTGCTAACTGAACCTGGATAAATACCTGCGTTAGCACCCATTCTAGTCAAAATTGACCATCCAACCTCCCAACCGTATGCTTGAAGAACAGTTTGATAAATTCTTGTATTCGTTGTGCTCAGAGGTGGATCACTCATGGCTATGGAATTAACATCAGAGTTAATATAATATATGGGACTTGCTAATTCTTCCCATGTTATAGGAACAGGAAACCCATATGTGTCCAAAAAATCATGATTAACTGTATATCCATATGTTCTAAAGGCAGTTCCAAACCAGACTAATTCAGAGTCATTATAGTGTTTTGTTTCTAGTCCACCTATACCATCTGGGATATTTTCATTGATGTAATCCAAAAGAGTGGAATTAGTTATAGGCTTAAGAAGATTCCATTCTTCTAAATTGTGAAAATAATCTGTTTGAAACCCCCAAGCTAAATCAACAGATTTAGATGGATCTTGCAGTAGTTTTTTCCATCCATCTTCCGTTGTAGCTTGTCTGAAATCAATATCAGTAATTCCAAGATTAACTGCTTGAGGTGTCTCTAAGAAGTGCGTTTTAAACGCAGTAGTTGTTGTAGTATCTAAAGTAGTTACTATTGTTAAGATATTGTCAATTTGGAAAGTTTCTGAACCTTTACCATTAATTATATTCTGTTTGTTAGAAGTGAAGAAAGATAGAGAAAAAAGAAGAAGAAACAGTGAGATTTTAATTATTTTCTTATCCCATCTCAAGAGTTTTCAGCTCAAGACATATGAATTATCAAATTAATGTACTAATCATTTTTCCCTATTTAAACTTGCTTTATAAGAAGATAAGAAAATGAAATTAAGAGGAAATATCTTCCCAAATTAAGATAAAAGAAGTTAGTTTAAAAAAAATGAGTATTGCTCCAACTTCTGTTGGATTAGAACAGAGTGGAGCTTATATCAAGGGTGGTTTATGCTTAATAAGGCATAAAATAGTTGTTCATGAAGGCTAAGTCTACTCCAGGAGTTAC
>JAGLOH010000606.1 GCA_023139025.1 Candidatus Heimdallarchaeota archaeon
AATCGATAAATTGTGACACATGTCTTTTTGGAAATATTCTGAGTTGTCCATCTCTTTCAGGTGAAAAAGCAGTTACTACTAGCCAATCATCATTTTCAAACACTTTTCTCTCTTTGAGAAGTATATTTTGACCTATTGGATCAATAGTCTTTTCAGCTCCTTTAGATAGCTCGCATGCAAGACAATAATTCATATTATTCTTTAGCTTCTTATGATAACCAGGGACACTTAGAAAGCCGAGAGAAGTCCAACCATGTCCAATTTCGTTTGCATAAATATAAGTTTGTGAATGTAAATGACAGATACTTGCTCCTGCTTCTTCACCGATATTAAAGAAATGTAGAACAGTTAATTTTTCTGTTTTGTATCTCTCCCTAAGTTCAGATATGGAATTCTGTTGAGCTAATTTTGTTGTGATTAGAAGTTTCTCAACTTCGGGGATAGGTACTTCAGACAGAGTATCATAATGGTTAGTAAGAAGATGAACTAATCCAATACCAACACTTTTATCTTGAATAGATGTTATCTGCTGCACATTATCGTACAGAACCCTTGCCATAGGTGTAAACAAGTTGACAATAGAAATAGCTGTATGATTTGTTAGACTTGTTTTAGCAGAATTTATGCTTAATGCATCTTCACCTTTTTCTGAATCCTTTGAAAGAAGAATTGCAGGAAGAATCCCTTCAACTACCTTACAAAAAGAATCATCCTTAGGCGAATGCTTAATTTCTTCTTTCTCATTAATATGTTCAAATGGTCTCTTGCTTCTAATAGGAGAAAATTGTGTTATGTGACCCACTTTTGTGTTGAACTCATTAATTATAGTTCTAAACGAATCAAACCTTTCTAAAGGCATATTTTCTATGTTTTTATAAATACCCCAGTGACCTTCCTCTACCATCTAGTTCACCTTTAACATTCTCACTTCCAAAAGTATTGTTCTTAAAATTGACGATAGGACTCTTTTTTGTTATCTCTTCGTAAAATAAGCTTTTTAAACAAAGAGGTAAGAATACCCTACAGATAATGTGAGAGCTATGCTAGGAAAGGTTCATTCGCTTAAACCAATTCTTTTCAAAGATATGATGATAGAAAGTCACATACAAATTGCTAAGGAAAAAGAAAACATCAACGCGATTAATGTTTTTCCAATTCCTG
>JAGLOH010000607.1 GCA_023139025.1 Candidatus Heimdallarchaeota archaeon
TCGTTTTTACTTATTATTACTTGTTTTTGAGTAGATGTAGACGAAGCCATGTGTCTTTCACCGACAGCTTATCTGTAAACTCGTATTTAAACTCAGGGATTCTATTTATATAAACAAAATTGCCTTACTTAGCTGCGATGTCCACTTCTGAGCTCCTTTCTTTTCAGAAAAAGCTTGAACTTAAGATTCTGATTGTTGACCTTTTATTGTTTCCTCTTAGTAGTTATGGTGTGTTTGTTTTCATCTATCTTTTTACACCTGAGGACTTTATTAATCTTGAAGCTAACGTTCACTTACTTTTTGGTTTACAGGTTATTCCTGTCTTTTTTGTTCCAATTTTCTTTAGTTTTCGATACAAGTATCACAATTTAGATTTCTCTGAAAAACCCTCCATTAAGAAGACTCAAGCTGAAAGAGATGAAGAAATCGTCATCTTCAGAGATTTTCTCAAATTTATTAGCTTACTAATTCTTAGTTATCCTCTCTCCATTCTACTAGTCTTTGATTTCTTCTATCGTCTTTATACTGTTCCTAAGATTTACTTATCTAACAAAACTAGAATTACTCACTAACTATTTTCTTCACGTATGTAACATAGTAGGTACAAATATAGTGTAATTAAAGTACCGATTAATCTTTTAGTTATTCCTCGTCTATCTCACCTAGAACTATACCTATTCCTTTAGATTTTCTATGAGCTTCTATATATTCTAAAACAATATCAGCTATGCTTTTCGAATAACTAATTTCAATAATTTTTTCTGCTAAATCTACGGCACTTAACATACCTCCAGAGGTTATTATATTATCAGCAACAACTACTCGTTTGTTTTCAATCTTACAATATTTTTTCAACCTGAGAAAATGCTTATGATGAGTTGTTGCTTTTTTGTTTTCCAATAATCCAGCAAGAGCAAGAGCAAATGAGCCTAAACCAATTGAACAAACCATTTTTTCTTGACCAAATTCTTTTAGCATACTCAAAAATTCTTGATTCTTAACAATAGTGTCTACGCCTTTTCCTCCTGGAATGATGAGAATGTCATAGTCGGTAAGATCTAAACCGATTTTATGTGGAGTGATTTGCATATCTTTTGTACCATCAACTAACTTTTCATTAGCAACAAGATCTACTTCCAAAGGTTGGCCTATAGGCAG
>JAGLOH010000608.1 GCA_023139025.1 Candidatus Heimdallarchaeota archaeon
TGGGATCAGGTGTCCAACTTTGAATAGTACCTGCATCCCAACTATAATTTAAAGATGTTAAACCTGTATCATCTGTTATTAAGAATTCTAAAAATTTGCCTGGCGCGTAAATAGAATTATTCACTGCATCTGTTAAAGTAATTACTGGAGTATCAGAATCAAAGGAAAAGGTAAAGAAATAAGTATTATTTTCAAAGAAATCCGTTGTATTGATTCTTAAATCATGCCATCCTATAAACACAGGCGTAATTATATCATACGGACTTAGTAATGAATACCAACTCCCATTATCATCCCAATTATATTGAGCTGAATCAATATTGTAGACACTAAAATCAAGTATAAAACCTCCTTCAAGATAATCCCCACTCATTGCATTATTCAGAAGTAGATTTTCAGCAGAAGCATCATATCCATACTTGTATAAAACCACATTTGTGTTATTAAATACTGGATCACTTGCTTTTATTTCTAGATAGTGCCAACCATGTATTGCAGGTAGGAGAGTTTGGACATTGTTTACAAAAGGATTCCATGTACCTCCAACCCATCTATAGGAACTAATTGAACCATCAGTAACATCAATAGTCACATTTTCAGCTGCTGAATATACTGTTTCGTCAGCAACACCATAAACATCAATAGTAGGAAATTCTTTCGAGCGCATATATAGCTGAACTCCCGCCATTCTTTGATTATTATTCAAAGTATAAGTATTTCCATAAGTAGGATCTGTTATGGTCCAAGTTAGAGAACCAGAGAGTCCACCAGCTGGATAACCGGTATACATCAATAATGAATAGCTTGATGGAATTGTATCGTACATATATTCTATGTCATATTTTAGCCTATATCCTGCAGGAATTGTATAGGAACCTGTTATTTCAGAAGAAAATGTTCTCTGCGTTAGAGTTGTATTAACAGAAATTGGAGTTGTAGTAGAAGTCAATTCAACGGAAGTGTTATCTGCAGGATTAAATAAGTGCACACTAAATTTCATTGTTATAGTAATGTATTCAGAGAAATATACTCCATCATTTGTTCTGATATAAGTTAAATAATATACTCTTCCGCCAATTTCCCAATCTTCAGTAAAAACAGGGCTGAACATTTTTGAAGGCTCAGAAGGAAAATTTCTCTCCCTTAAATGATGCCATT
>JAGLOH010000609.1 GCA_023139025.1 Candidatus Heimdallarchaeota archaeon
CGAGAAGTTGGTAGCAAAGGGGTATAGAACACCGTTTGAAGTGCGATGAATTCGAGCTTCAGTAATATCGTAGAATCGTGAAGTATATTCCGGTTATCTTGTAAATAATAATAATTTGCGCGCGCGAAAGTGACGTTTGACCGTGTGCGCAAAATAAGAAAAGATAAAAAGAAAAAGGATTGTGAACGAAGAATAGGAAATCAGCTTGTGAGCTTAATAGCTATCTCTTCTTGGAGGTCTTCTCTTTGCATAGCATTCTCGGCAGTATACTGGTCTGCTTCCGTCAGGTTTGAATGGCACTTCACACTCTTGCTTGCATTCAGCACAGACTGCTTTGTGCATTTCTCTCGGTTCTCTTCCGTAGGACATATGGGCTGCACCTCCTATTCGTTCTGGCACGAACTAGTTTCGTCAAAACACTAATTCTGAAATGCTTACCGTAAAGTTGCTTATAAACTTGTGCGCGCGCAAATTATTGTTAATTACAAGATAACCGGAGTATACTTCAAGATTCTACGATATTACTGAAGCTCGAATTCATCGCACTTCAAACGGTGTTCTATACCCCTTTGCTACCAACTTCTCGTGAATCGCGCTCTTTAAGGCGCTTAATCCTTCTCCAGTCTTTGCACTCACTGGAAACACTTTGTCCGCAACAGCTGAGATATGTCCGTTGCTGATCCTGTGCACGAACTCTTTTAGGTTAGCATCTATAAAACTAATACATCCGTGTAAATCTAAAGAGCGAAACTTAACTTATGTTTCATCATTGAAAGTTCATTTAAAAGAAAAAAGTAATACCATTATGACACGGTAGCTCATTTTGAAAAAAGAGTTGGGTTCGAAAATAAAAGAGACTATAGAAGAAGTTAAAGAACTAGTTTTATTGAGAGAAGTTATTAACCTCCACAATATTGATGGCATTAAAAGCATGAGCCAGATAAGAACTATGGTTAAAGAAATAAAATCTGGAAATGATATCCTATCTCCAAGTGGATTACCTAATATTAAATTGGTAAAGACAGAGCAATCGGAATGGATCTTGTTTGATGGGCACCATTCTTTACTTTCTTACATGATTGCTGGAAGGACATATTTACATGAGGTCCCTCATTTTGTTATCGAAGACGAGAATGGTCATGTAAATAATGAAG
>JAGLOH010000061.1 GCA_023139025.1 Candidatus Heimdallarchaeota archaeon
TAAGTAAAGTAATGTTTTGATGAATTGCTTGACATCACTTGGAATCAATTTTCTTGAAACTATCAGATCGGAAAAAGTCAATAGTATTTGCTCTGTAACTCCTATATCCTTATGTAATTTTAGACATTCTACGAAGATATTAGCAAATTCAGTTGAGAAACTCTCTGGATTGTTTAGGATTATACTCTCTATGATATTATATGCTCGGAATGCTACAAATGGATGATACGATTTGATTGTGATATCTCCTATTGTTTGTAAAATAATATTAGTTAGGTCTGAATCAATGTTCATGAAAGAATATTTTTCGACATTCTGTAGAGCAGTATAACAAATATTTTCTTCTTTTGTATTAAGAACTATACTCATAATAACACTAATTGCTGATGAAAAAATATCTGGAGAAGCTTGGAGGATGATTTGAGTAAACAACTCTATAGCCCTTATTCTGACGTTCTTTTTATGATGAGATTTAAGAATCTTAATTATTCTCTGAACATTTTCCTCATTTAAGTAGCTTTTTTCGATAATTGAATTAAGTGCTTTTAATCCCATCTCACGGAGACGGTCTTCATATGTTGCTCGGACAATCCCAATCATTAGATCTATCAGATAAGGGATTTTTTCTTCTCTAGTCAATACTAAATCAGGATAAGCTTTTATTGCTGTTTCTCTTATTTTCTGATCATAAGAAAATTTGAGCAATTTCACAATATCATTTGTAAATTGATTCAGTCTTGCTAATGTTCTTTTTCTGACAATAATTTCTTCGAGGCTTCTAAAAGCTATAATTCTCATCTCGAAGTCTTCAGATGCTTTAAAGATCATAATGTATGCTTCAGCTATTCCGAAATAAGGAGTGTATTTGTCAATATTAGTGATAATATTATTTAAGCACCCTATAGCATTTAATCTTTCAGTTTCTTCAGAACTCATTCTTAAGATTTCTACAATTGCAATTGCAACATCCCTACCCATATCAGGATCATCAATAGGTAGCAATAATATTGAGTTTACCAACCCCTTTACATTGGGTTGTTTTGGTAAATACCTGTCCCTATCTACTGCTTTGAAAAGCTGTTTAAGTTCAACAGAATCTTTCCAATTGAATTTGATTTTTCTCATTCCTTTCCTAATAATTTCAAATTCTTTGGTTAGGTTGAACAGCTGATTATCTATTTTAGTCCCATAATTTACAGTTTCTCCGCTTATTCCCTCAATTATTTCTCCTTCTGTTTCTTCAGATGTAATTAAGGTTGCTAAAGCTCGAGAAGCAGCGTCTCTTACTTTTGGATTGAGGTCGTTTAGTTGTGAATTTAGAAGAGCTTCTAAAACCCTTGAGTGACGATAATTACTCAAGATATATGCTGCTCTTTCCCTCTGTAGAGGTATAGAGCTATACTTCAATTGCTTAATTAAAGCATCAATATCTGAAGAATCTTCTGAGTCACTCATTGTAGTACTTTACCATTTACTTTTGAGTATAAGAATTTTATTTTACTTTAAATGAAGGTTATTGATTCAACTTACTAACAAAAAATCTTTATTGAAGCAGAATCTGAAAAGAGTAAGATGAAAGTACTTTTTATGACAAATGTAAAGGAAGAAGAAAAGGAAATTACTAAAAAGACTATAGATTCTTCAGCTTCACTGGTTTACTATTCTGAGCTTGATGATGAAGAAAAAAATAAGGCTTTACAAACAGCAGATATCATTGTTGGTGGCAGACTAACTGACGAACACCTTGCAACTGTTAAGGATCTAAAATTTCATCAAATCTTAGGTACAGGATTGAATAGACACAAACTTAGTTTCTATAAAGAAAACAACATAATGCTATGCAATAATCATTCCCATGCACCAATTATTGCTGAACATGGTTTTTCTCTTCTTAATGCAGCTACAAAAGAGTTAGACAGAAATGATAAACTCTTAAGAGATGGAAGTTGGGATTATAGAAAATTTCAGTCTGTAACTTTATTCGATAAAACTATACTATTCTTGGGATATGGAGAAATTGCTAAACAATTCAAAAAAATGTGCGAACCATTTAATATGAAATATCTAGCAATTAAAAGAAGCAAAGATTCTAAAGTAGAAGATGTTGAGTTTTTTACAGTTGAAGAGAAACTCGAAGCAATCAAGCAAGCAGATTTCATCTTCAACAGTTTACCTGGAACCACAAAGACAGAAAATTTTCTAGACCAGAAGGAATTTGCTATTATGAAGTCCTCAGCTATTATTGTTAATGTTGGAAGAGGGATAACAATCAATGCTGAAGCAATGTTTAATGCCTTGAAAGACAAAAAAATAAAAGCAGCTGCTATTGATGTTTGGTATAATTACCCACAAAGAAGAGGAAGTGATGAACAGGAACCTGTCCCCTGTTATCCATCTGATTTTCCATTTCAAGAACTAGATAATATTATTATGAGTGCTCATAGAGCATGGAATACAGACTTTCCTAGAAGACATTTTCTAGATGCAGTTATACCCAATATCAACCGTTTTATTCGAGGGGAAGAATTAAAAAATATGGTAAATTTAGATGAAGAATACTAATTCACTCATCTGATTTTGATTCTAATTTGACTTTCTCAGATTTCTTTTTTATTCTGTTTCCTACTATTGAAGCTATTACAAGCATTAGAATTAGAACACCAAAGATGATGAAAAAGATCAAGTTGAATTGCCCAGAAGCTGCTTCAAACTGCTCTTGAGTTAGTGTAAGAATATATTCTGGGGCATTTCCACTTAGTAATTTCACACCAAGAAAAGCATAAAATATTGAACGTGGAATGGATCCGATAAAGGTTGCTAATGTATAATGTTTCCAATTAATATTAGAAATGCCTGCAGCATAAGATATTGGATCAAACATTACAACAGGAACAGCTCTTCCCACAATAATTGCCCAAATTCCCCATTTCTCTATCCATTTATCCATGGCAATAACAAACCTATCAGCAAAGCCAATATGGTCACCTGTAGCTTCTAGAATAGGTCTCCCCCCTTTGTTTGAGATATAGAATGTTACAACACCGCTTAAAACAGACCCAATAACTCCTACAAGTAATCCAAGCCAGATTCCATAAAGCATCCCCCCACATAACAAAACTAATTCAGAAGGGATTGGGGCGATCAAGCTTTGAATGATCATTAGCGCTAGAAAGAGAAAAATAGACCAATAACCCATTCTAATAAGTGGAGCTAGGAAATAATCTCTGATTATCTCGAAAAGAAATGTTTTATCTATTATAATCATAATTAATACAGCTATAGAAATAATGACTAATATCACAAAAAACGCTACAAGAACAATACGTTTCTTTGTCCAAACTACTTTCTTTCTTCCGGTAGGAGTTAATGAATCATCGTTCTTCAAAGATTCATCATTGACTGAATCAGCATTATTTGATTCTATCAAGCTGCTCATCTTGTTCTATCAACTTGCTTTACTATTTAAACTTTTCAAAACAGAAAAAAAGGATATCAGAATACAAAACTGAAAACATTCTCACGACTTTTTGAGAGGATTTTCAAACAATTCATGCTCAGAACTGTTAATCAATAGAATTATAAATGTAAATATATTGAAAGTATTAGAATGATGAGAAAAAAACCCCTTTACCTATTGTTCATAATAATCTTATTTGTTTCATCTACAGTATCACTTAGTCAGGAATTGAGAGTGAATGCTCAAACTGGAATGGATGAGGATCTATTCTTACTCCTTAACAGAACTGGAGATGAAATAGGTATAGAAACTAAATCAATTGTTGATGCTTCAGGTAATTTTCATTTTCTCGCACGAATTTTATATGAAAATGGCACATTTATGATTATTCATAAGGTAAATGGCGAAACTAACATTGTTATAATCGAGGAAAACTCTATTGAATATTTCGAGTTGTTTTCCATAGATGGAGGGATTGAATTATTTTACGCATTTCACACTTTCTTTGGTTATATGAAATTCCATAGATACAACTGGACAGAAACAGCAGGTCCAATTGATGGTGAATTTTATGCTTATAATGCTAATATGAACTATCCTCGCATGAAGATCTATTATGAAGAAAATAATACTGTGTTCATGGTTTTAGCTTTCATTCAAAATTGGCCTCCATTATCAGAAATTTCTACAACTAGATTTGAAATGTCACGTTTTTACGAAAATGGAACACAAATTCTTGAGAAGATTTTTGTTCTAGATTACGAATTTGACTTTTTGGTTGATTTTCATTATGCCAATGGTACACTTTATAGTCTGTACAGATATACTCCTAGATTTTCCTACGCTCATTGGTATGGAACAATAGTTACGAAAGGATACAGTGATTCTTATGTGTCAAACAATATGACTATACTCGAAGGAGGATTTGATCCAAAGTTTTATTTGACAAATGATGGGGATTTCAATCTAGCAATGGCAAGAGACGACAAGATTTATCGTTTAAAATACTCTATAAACCAAACAATTGATTTTGCCGATTTCAATATTACAACCACAGGAGTTTATCCTTACAATAATTTTTATACTATTCAAGGAGAAAATAGCTCAAAATATGTTATTAACTCAGAACCTCATGTTAGTACAGAGGAGTTTTTCTCTGGTGATAACCTGAAGTCTAAGGTAGCTATCATAACTGACGACTATACAAATTTCACAAAGGAAGAAATTTTCATTTATAATGTACCAGACAAAGATAATTATTATTCATTCTATGTTTATGAAACAGAAGATGGAAAAAGAATATTTACACATACAACACTTCTAACGCAAGGAGATTTGCCAGGACACATCTTCTCAAAGGAGGAGATGATTGCATTCTATGTTTCCTCAGACTATGATATTGAAGAATTTAAAAAACTTGGTTTTCTTGGATTAGAGGAACTGAATAGATTCCAGATCTTTTTCAAGAATGTTGGCATTTATTTAATAGTTGCTGGATCAGTTATAGTTCTTCTTGTTGCAGTACTTAGAAAGAGAGTGAAAAGAAGTTTAATAACAATTAAAAGATATTTGACTAGACCAATATATGAGGATAAGAGCAAACTCCTTTTACCTTTCATCAATTTCTGGGTATTCATCTCTAATTTCTTCTCTTCACTTTTTGATCTTTTTAAAACAAATAAGAGACGTCATCTAATGAATCTAATTAGCATGACTGTTTTAGCTTTAATCATATTAACAAGTACTGCACTATATAGTTCGAAGAGAGAAGTTTTGTTTGATGAATATGCAAATACTCTTAACATTCTAAATGATGGAAAAGCAAGTTTATCTCTTACTTACAATTATGATACTGGTAACCAATATGTAAGCATTCCAGCAGTACAACAATATGAAAAAGTAGTTTTAAGTGAAATTTTCACTGGCTTTAAACTGGATCAAGAAGTATTTGCAAGTATTGTGAGTGGTTATGAATATTCAACTGCTTTCTATGGTATGATAGAGGATATGACAACCAATACATCTTCTTTAAGAGGTATAACATATATAGCTTTATCAAATAATTACAGCAATTTCATTAATGATAGCATTGTTGAGGGAAGATTACCTCAAGCACCAGGGGAAGTTTTATTAGAATACGATATCGCTACTGCTTTAAGTTTAAATGTTACAGTAAATGACACAATTACCTTCTGGGGTTCGCAGCTAAATTATTACAACAGTTATCTTGGGGATACACATGTTAATCTAACGATAACCGGATTATTTGACGCTCCAACTCCAACTGAAGTTGAAAATATATGGACAGATTATAATCTTCCATCAGATTCTTCTCAAGCTTTAGCTAGTATTTTTGGGGGCATGGTTTCATTTGGTGATAACGCTTGGGCAAACTTAGAAGGATTAAATCCATATTACATGTTTGTAAATACTTACGTTCAATTCTACTATGACTTTACTAACTTCAAACCAGAGATGTTAACACAGTTAAAAGAGGATATTATAGAATTATCAGATGGGAACGCTCATTTCTTGAAATTCACTGGGGATATGAGAAATGGTTACTGGTATTTTAATACTGAATTAAATAAAGTAATAGAAATTCTTGAACCAAGAATTCAGTCATCAATGTTATTGTTTTTCATGCTAGCTGTACCTATTCTTTATCTGGCAATATTTCTGATATTTGAAACTAATGAATTGTATTCGCAAGGACTTGAACAAGAAATAGAGATATTTCAAACGAAAGGACTGTCATCTGGAAGAATAGCTTTTAATTATATGATTTTGAAGATTTTTGAAGCTATAGCAGCATCATTTGTTGGGTTTGGCTTATCCTTCGCTTTAGTTCCTCCATTACTGAAAGTTGATTCCTTCCTTACATTTAATCAGCAGAATCAAGTGCTGAATTTCAGTGGTTTGGGATGGGCTACACTATTTACTATAACAGCCTTAATAGTAGTCTCTATACCAAAGATTATACAGGTTTCAACAAAGAAAACTACTTTCCAAAAAACTCCACAGAGACTTGTTACTCTTTTGAAACAAATAAGAATTCCAACATTACTACTAATTGGAGTTGGTATAGGTTTAACTCTTCTTTTCTTCAGCTTGTACAAAGTAAATCTAAGAAACCTATCCTATTCTGGAAATACTTCATTATTAATGATTAATATCTATCTTGCAGGCTTAGGCGTACTATTAGCTCTATTAGGTATTGGATTATTGCTCAAAGATTTGCATGGAGTTATTATGATTGCAATAAGCAAAATTTCATGGAATCGGAGAAAGACTGTAGGATCATTTACATTGGTTGAGGTTCGATCAGACATCAAACTATTTAGTAATATGTTCTTTGCTTTTCTGTTAATAGTGGGAATCACTATTCCATCAATTATGAGCCCATTAACTGTAGAATTCAATTACGATAAAGATGCATATCTGTACAATGGAGCAGATATATTCGTAAAGAATTGGATGGATCAGAATCAATCTCTTTTGCCAGAGATTCAAGCTATACCAGGAGTAGAAAGTTCTGCGTTTGTTCATGAAGTAGAAGCAAGTTATGATTTTGAACCAATTTCACTATATCTGATAGAAAATACAACGGAATTTTTGAACACAGTATATACTCCACCTACTAGGTTGTTTACTAACTGGGAAGAGACAATAACAGCACTAGAAGCTAATGACACAATGCTTAGCACAAAATACTTCTTTGATGATAGAGCTGGAGAAAAATATGAATTCGAATTTGAGTCACTCTTTCCACCATTGAATTTTACATTCGAAATATATGACATATTCAATTACATACCAATCTTTTACACAGCTGGAGAATATATTCCAGGAGTAACAGTGAGAATTTCAGCAGTGGTAATGACACAAAATAATTTCGAAAGAATAAGGGAAACTTTGTACATATATAGCGAGATATTCAAAGATAGGTTACTCATTAAACTGTCAAAAGACGCAGACCATGAGCAGATAGAGCAATATCTAGTTGAAGAACTGGACCTAAACATAGATTCGGCAATTACTGATAGTGATGAAAGGCAATTTGAAACATTTCCATTCTTCAACATAGTTTCAGCAGAATTCGCTCTTTCAATGCTAGTGTGTTTAATAGCTATAGCTTTCATAAGCATAAGCAATCCCATAAAGATTCTACAACAAAGAATAACAAAAAATGATAGACTAAAGAAAATGGGAATATCGACGAAAAGAATTATACGTTTAACGATGTTCGAAGCGATGTTCACTGGAATTATACCAGGATTATTTTTAGGAACAGGAGTGGGATTCGCTATAATGTGGGGATTCACTTGGGCAACGAAGAGATTCTTCTATAGTGGAATAAATTATCTGTGGAAATTTAACGCAGTAGCGTTTATTATAGCTTACATAGTAGCACCTGTACTATTCATGGGGATATTTTATCTATCGATGAAAAGAAATTATGCAAAATATATGCCAAGGAATCTGGAGTAGTGAAAAAAATGATAAGATGTGTAGACGTAATAAAAATTTACCACGATCCAGTAACAGAATACAAAGTTTCTGCATTAAGAGGACTAGATTTAGATATAGGGGATGGAGAGCTTGTATCTATCATTGGTCCGTCGGGGGCGGGTAAGACCACTTTAATGAACATTCTGTCAGGGGTTGATACTCCAACTGGTGGATTGGTAATGATAAAAGGGGTGCAACTGGATTTACTAACTGAAAAAGAAAGAAGAAAATTCAGATATGAAAACATAGGTCTTGTAAATCAATTTACAAGTAAGAATCTCTACTCACAACTAACTGTTAGAGATAATGTTCTAATGCCTATGAAAATGAAATATACTCCAAGAGAAATGGCTAGAAAAGAAATGGGAGAATTACTAAAATTATTCAACCTATCACATGTGAAAAACAATAAAGCAGCAAAGATAAGTGGAGGGGAGTCGATGAGACTTTCCATAGCTATTGCTTTGGCAAGACAACCACACTTTATTCTGGCCGATGAGCCGACAGGTCAACTAGATTCGAAAAATACTTTTAGTATCATTGACACTCTGAAAGGAGTGAATAAGGAATTAGGTACAACTATGGTTATTGTCACTCATGATGTTCGATATCGAAATGTTTTCGAAAAGAGCTTCCTCATTCGTGATGGAAGACTTGTTGGCGTGGGTTATGAAAAAGAAAGACAAAAGTTAGATATTTTTAAGGATGCTTCTGAATTGAACCGAGCCTACATTGATCCTTCTCATATGCTTCAAATTCCGGATAGAGTTAAGAATTCAATTGCTCTTCGAGAATTCGCTGAATTTGAAGTTCATCCTTCAAAGAAACTAGCTATGCTTTGGAATCCTGATTTGGTAACTAAAAAAGAAGTTTTCAAAATCCTTCAGCAACCTCCAGAAGAATACAAAGAGACAGTGGATGAACTTTCATTCGACGATGTTCGATATCTTTTCGAAAATGAATTCAAATACAATCCAAAAGCTAAGGACTATATTCGCATAAAGGGATTAGAAAAAGGTTATCGAGTTTTTGGTCAACTTCAACCAGTTATTAAGGGAGTAGATCTAACTATTAAGAAAGGAGACTTTCTTTTTATATCTGGTCCATCTGGAGTAGGAAAAACCACCTTACTTAACACTATTGCAGGTCTTTTAATT
>JAGLOH010000610.1 GCA_023139025.1 Candidatus Heimdallarchaeota archaeon
AAAACTATTCATTTGAAAATACAAGTTTTTTTAAAGAATCAAATATTCTGGG
The DNA here is from genome assembly GCA_023139025.1 of Candidatus Heimdallarchaeota archaeon. Classification (GTDB taxonomy): domain Archaea; phylum Asgardarchaeota; class Heimdallarchaeia; order Heimdallarchaeales; family Heimdallarchaeaceae; genus UBA460. Next base: position 53 of record JAGLOH010000610.1, read on the forward strand.
AGAAATGAAAATTTTGTTTTTACATTATGCTTTTAAATCAGACGGGGTTACGCGTTGTGTATTAAATAACATCAATGGCCTAAAAGAATTATCTGAAAATATTAGTTTTGTTCTTGCTGGAAATTGTTTCGCATCTTCAATTCCTTCTGATATAGAAAAGAGGCATATTGATTGGAATTCTCAGGATATTGTTTCACAAATTCATGAGATTGCAAAGGATGCAGATATCATTGTGGTAGAAAATCCCTCAGTAGGAATATTACCTCAAGCTACACTGGCCTTCAAGGAATACGCAGAAAAAAATAAAGACAAAAAAATAATTTACAGGGTTCATGACTTAATTGATGACAGACCTCATCTTTTTGAAAATTTTAAAAAAACTTTTGATAATTTTGACGATATTTATCCTGTTTCAAGTAATGTATCTTTCTTAACTTTAACTTCGTTTGATAAAGCACGACTTATTAAAAAAGGGTTAAATAATGTTGAGGTTCTTCCAAATTCAATTGTAGTATCTGATTTGGACATTAATCGTGAAAAATCTTTTGGTTTAAGAACTTTGTTTGAAAAAAAAGGAATTGTTAAGCCTGGCGAAAAAATACTTGCATACCCCGTAAGAATTGAGAAAAGAAAAAATATGGAAGAAGCAATGCTTTTGACAAAGATACTTAATGATGGGGGAGAAAATTATCGGCTAGTTATTACATTACCTTTTGGCGAAGACTATAAAAAAGAATTAGAAATTTTAGCAGACAAACACAAAATTCCCTGCTCTATCGGTAAAGCTAGCGAATACATTAGTTTTGATAAAAAAGATGAATTCACAATCGCAGATTTTTATGCTGCTTCTGATTTGGTTATTTCAACAAGTGTTAGGGAGGGCTTCGGGTTTGTATTTGTGGAGCCTTGGCTTGCAGGGACTTCTATCATAGGTAGAGCAATACCTTCTGTTACAGAAGATTTTCAAACTAATGGAATTGACTTAAGCTATTTGTATGGTAATGATATATTTCCTTGTAGTGATGATCCAAAAGAGAGAATGAAAAAAATAGATGAAATACTATCTGATCCAGATAAATTAAATAAGATATCTGAAATTTT
>JAGLOH010000611.1 GCA_023139025.1 Candidatus Heimdallarchaeota archaeon
TTATACTATGTTGATAGAGTAAAAAAAAAGAGGAGATTAAAGAGGTAAGAAACTGTCCCCTTCCTTTATCGATTTTATAAAAATAATTACAAGCTGAACAATGTTTTTCACATCATCAAGACTAATAATTTCAGAAGCTGTATGCATATATCTGTTAGGAATTGCTAGCAAAGCTGTAGCTGCACCTGATAGTTGAATAGCATTAGCATCGGTTCCTGTTCCTCTTGGAGCAGCATGCTTTTGATATGGTATTTCATTCTTATCTGCAAGTTCAAATATTTTCCTTACAACAACAGGATTGAAATTTGGTCCGATAGAAATTATTGGGCCTCCACCTAATTTTGTATCTCCAACTTGCTTTTTCTCCATTTCTGGAGCATCAGCAGCGAAACCGACATCAAACGCAATTCCAATATCTGGTTTAATTTTCTCTGCAGCTATATGTGCTCCTCTAAGACCTATCTCTTCTTGAACAGTAGATATACCATATACTCCAGCAAAGAAGCTTTTGTCTTTAGATAACTCTTTCATAATCTCTGCAACAATAAATGATCCTATAGCATCATCAAACCCAGAAGCCACAGCGTAATTGTTATCGCCTAATCTTTGATAACCATAATCAAATACTGCGAAATCACCTACATCCACTTTCTTAAGAGCTTCTTCTTTATCCTTGCATCCCAAATCTATGAAAAGTTTCTCCATTTCAGGAGCTTTTTTCCTTTCCTCAGCTTTCATTAAATGAACAGCTTTTTTCCCAATTACTCCCAGAAATTCACCTTTATTTGATGTGACTCTTACTCTTTTCCCTGGAAGAGTTGTGGTATCAAAACCACCTAAGGGATGAAACCAGAGATAACCATCATCATCAATGTGAGAGATTTGAAAACCAATCTGATCAATGTGACCTGCTAACATAATTTTGAAAGGACTGTCAGGATTAATTATAGCATAAATATTGCCCACATTATCTACTTTAACTTTATCTACTTCATTTTCTAGATATTTTTTCACAACAACCTGAGCTGGAAATTCATAACCAGTTGCTCTAGGTGTTGTTACTAATTTTTTTAAGAATTCTTCATTTATTTCGTAGCTCATGGTGTAACACCTCGATTTTCTCATTTCAGAATAATTTTTAAAG
>JAGLOH010000612.1 GCA_023139025.1 Candidatus Heimdallarchaeota archaeon
TCAACTTTGTAAGCTTTTAGTTTTCCAGTTGATAAGGTTCCAGTTTTATCCAATGCTAGGGTGTCTAATTCAGATATAGCTTCGAGATATTTACCTCCCTTTATTAAAACACCCCTTTTTGAAGCTCTAGTTATTGCGGTTACTACAGTTATTGGTGTCGATAGCACTAAAGCACAAGGACATGAGATCACCAGAATTACCAAACCCTGATATAATCCTTCTCTAAGAACTGAAGGATCAATTGGGATATTCAAAAAAATCCCAGAAATTAGAAATACTAATAATGCAACCCCCACCATAATTGGTGTATAAAATTTTGCAAACCTTTGGATAAATTGTTCTCTTTCTGATTTCTGTTGTTCTGCTTCCTCTATTAGCTGTCTGATTCTAGCTACTGTACTTTCTTCAGGCATCCGTGTTACTCGAATAATAATATAACCATCAATGTTGATAGACCCTGAAAATACTTTGTCTCCAAGATCTTTATTGACTGGGATAGATTCTCCAGTTATTGGACTCTGGTCAACATTTGTTTTTCCCCAGTCTATTTTTCCATCTATTGGAATTCTTGCTCCTGGTTTAACACTTACTCTATCGCCAACAACTAAATCACCTAGAGGAACTTCTTCGTGTTTTTTTCCTTTAATTAATCTAGTTGCAGTTGGTGGAGTTAAATCCATTAAATCTCTTATTGATTGTCTAGCTTTATCCATTGAAAATGCTTCTAACAATTCCGCTATTGAAAAGAGAACAACAATTTCTGCAGCTTCTTCCCACTCACCTATAATCATAGCTCCAATTATAGCGAGAACCATCAGAAGGTCTATGTCAATTGTTTTGGTTCTAATAGAGCTAAAAGCTTTAAGATAAACAGGAATTCCACCAATTACTATGGCAGGAACATAAAAAATCAGGTCATAATTTTCAGGTAGAACTCTACTTGTGCTTAAAGCAATAATAAGAAAAACTAATCCAAAAATCGCGAAAAGAAGGTTTTTGTTGTGCCTAATATTAAAGAATGATTTATACTCGTAAGTACTATCAAACCTATATCCTGATTGTTTGATATTTTTTATGAGTTCTTTTTCACTAATTTGTTCCTTATCATATTCTACGATAAGTTTAGTGGATACGAGGTTTA
>JAGLOH010000613.1 GCA_023139025.1 Candidatus Heimdallarchaeota archaeon
TTGCGGATAGAACTATTAGAATCTATTTAAAAGATGTTTCACATGTAAAAATGCCGATAGGCACCCCTTGCCCTTGAGGATGCATGAGTGTCAGTGCCGAGTAGAAAAACTGACACTCGAATTTCCTCTCTTGGCTTAGGATTAACTTTTGTATTATTAAACAGATGTAATTTGAAGATATTATTAATCTAGTTTCAAGCAAAACTTTTAGTAGAACGTACTAATCTCATAATATTCATGCCTGATTCTGATTCTTCTATAGATTTACTAGAACCTTTACCATTAGGGGATTCTATAGAAGACACAGATCATGAAATTGAAAGATCTGAGGAAATAGCTCTTTACTCTCGTTCAATCGCTACTAATGTGTCCAATGGTCTAGTAAATCCATTTGTTTCTTTCATTTCATTAAATTTAGGCGCATCAGCTGGAATCTTGGGTTGGATTCAAGCAATAGCTAACCTTCTAAGACAATTTTTGGACCCTTTTTTTGGGCGACTTTCAGATATGGTTAGAAGAAGAATTCCCTTCATAGTTATTTCAACTATAACTTGGATTATTCCTTACGCTTTCCTTTATTGGGTTAAGGCTCCTGAATTTGTTATTCTCATTGTAGCAATTGTTAACATCTTGTTAAGTTTAGGTAATCCAGCATGGAATGCTTTACAGAATGAACTTTTTCCAAAAGAGGTTAGAGGTAAACTTACTGGTAGAGTTTTCTGGTTTGGATCATTTGGCAGTATGATTGCTACTCTTTTTACTGGAGTAATACTTACCTTTGCCTTTGGAGAAAACATCGAGTATCAGAAGTATATCCTTATCCCTGTTGGTCTAGGCGTTTTGATTTCCATTATAGCAGTACTTCCTTTCAGAAAGATAGAAGAGCCATTAAGAAGGGAAGGAGTGCAATTTGAAAAAACTGATGGAAATTTGAAAGATGGAATCAAAGAAATTTTTAGGAATAAACCTTTCAGAAAATTTATGCTTCTATATTCAATCTTTGGACTGTTTTGGACTTTTTCTTGGCCATTATTTAGTCTTAAACAGATTAATATTTTGAATGCAACAGCTGTTGAAGTCGCTTTGCTTGAAATCATCTTTGCGGTTACAACAATATTGTTTATTATGTTGG
>JAGLOH010000614.1 GCA_023139025.1 Candidatus Heimdallarchaeota archaeon
TTCTTCAAACTATAATAGACATCTCCTAGAAGCTCTAATGTTTCTAGATTTTCAGGATTGACTTCAATTGATCGATTAAGATAATTGATAGTAAGTTGTGAATTACCAGTTAGATGGTAGATTTTTGCAATGAAATTTAGAAATGTAACTTCATTTTCATAATGAGAAACCTGTTTCTCCAAGAGCTTAATAGCTTCCGCAATCTTGTCTTGGTCAATCAATCTTTCGACTTCATCAAAGATAGCGTTTAAATCATTTTTCTCAAGCATCAATATTTAAACAGAAATCTTCCCTTAAGAATATTGCGAAATAATGTTTTCTTTAGAACAGAAATACAGAAAATTTTAAGTTCAACATTGGATTCAATATTATAGATGTTTCAGGTTATAGCTAAAAGGGATGATGAAGTAGGATATCAGATATCAATGTCAGATCTACCTGCTGAATTATCAAAGGATTCTATCGTTTTCATGCCTGAATTGTCTACAAAACAACAACACACAAAATATGTTTCTAAATATACTCATACAACGGGTAATGTAATTGTGAAACTTGTTAGAAGTGATGGTTTTGATCCCTTCGGAAGACCAAAGTCATTATCTCACAGTTTTGTCATTCCTTCTGAAGAATATAACACCAATTCTTTACTATATTACACTTCTCCTCTTTATCTCACTCAGTTATTCGATGATATTAATCAAGAGGACAAAATTATCTCTCCTGAAGCATTCAAAAATACGGAAAATACAATTCTGGAAAAAATAGATTTGACTCTGCTGAGAGAAATAATAGTTGCAGTTATGATCGAGAAGAGAGTTACACTTCTGCCTGATTTAGATGCAATAGGTGTTTTTGAGCTCTCAAGTTTAATAGACAAAGCTATACCATTTGAAGCTTCTTATGACTTCTCACTAATAACTTATTCAGACAAGAGTTGCAATAAATTTCTTGTTCATAATGTACTATATTTCTATGGTAGGGATCAAAAGATAAAGAGAGGAATCAGCTTAAAAAATGTGAGTTCTAAAGTTAAGAAAATAGCTAAAGAAGAATCTGATTATCTTGATTATTTCATTGAAAAGATTATCAAGGAAGAGTATGAACAAATCTTGGAAGAACATGCAAAATGG
>JAGLOH010000615.1 GCA_023139025.1 Candidatus Heimdallarchaeota archaeon
CAAAATTGAAAGAAATAGAAAACGGAAAAGTTGTTATTAAGCCGAACAACAACAAACAAAAATTAACAGATACTCCAGTGAAAAAAAGGAAATTTCCATTTTATTTATTCATTTCAGAAATTATATTTTTTGTTCTAATTGTCGTCTGTTTTAGTTTGATGAATGTAGATCCTGCTTTGTTCTTCGAAGTTTATTACGATGGGATTTTATATTTCATTCAATCCCTCCTTCCGTGGACATTAGTTTTTATCTTTGCAATTCCAGCTCTTGCATTACTTAACACTTACTTCTATATTTTTAGATTGGATTCAACTCATAGAAGTAAGATCTACATTGTCAGATTTCTAAATATAGCAGCATTAATTACTCTAGCGTTTCCTTTAGCCAATCCCCCTAGTTCATATGGTTACTCTGTATATCTTATTGATTTTCTTATAGGGATGTATGTGTTCATGAATTATTGTTTTGTCAGCAACATAGTGCTGAAGACATACCTCTTAACAAAGAAAGAGACAACAAAAAACTCGTTGTTCAGAAAAGCCATAGCTGGTTCTCCTGCAGAATTGGAATGGAGAAAATATAACACAATCTCAGGATATTTAGCTATAATTACTGGTGTCTTATTCTTACAATTTTTCTGGCTTCTCTATCATGTTTTCATACGTCCTATAATAGTTCGAAAAGCTAAAAGAAAACTACTAATAAATTCGCTCAATTTTGAAGAGGAAGTTAATTTAACAACTGTTTCACTTGATATAGGCATTTCTTTAGAAGAAACAATATTCCTCCTAAAACAGCTCCAACTTAAGAGACACCTGACTCTAGAATTCACTCGTTATGGTGCTGTTCTAAAGGAAGTAAGGAAAGCTAAATGGTTCACTTTTGTAATTCAAGAAAAATATGACTCTTTTCTGACTAAGCAGAAAATGACTGAATATGAACTAAAAGCAAATCGTTTCATTGAATTAACTGAAAGGTATAAACTTAAGCTAAGTGATTTCAGAAAAGTTCTAGAAATAGATGAAAACTTCTCAATTGATGATCTACTATTGCTACTACCTCCAAAAGTTGCTAAAATAAGGAAATCGATGTTCTATACTCATTCTCACATTTTCTTTAATCACGATC
>JAGLOH010000616.1 GCA_023139025.1 Candidatus Heimdallarchaeota archaeon
CAGGAAATAGATTTATAGAAATTGCACTAGTGACAACTCCCAGACTGTGCCCAATTAAAACTATATTATCATGTTTTGATTTAATAAAGTCAAGAGCTACTTCAAGGTCTTCAAAGAGTTTATCCTTGCTAGAATAATCACCTCGTGCTCCTTCAGATAATCCATGACCTCTCAGATCTAAACCATAAGTGGTATATCCCATCTCAGAGAGACGCTTACCAATTATGTCATATGGTCCACTATATGCGGTGATTCCATGATGTATAAGAAAGGAAGTTTTTGATAATTGGTCTGCCTTCCATTCTCGAAGAAAGAGCTCAGTACCATCTTTTGATTTAAGAAGATGATAAGGATCCTCACAAGCATCTCTAAGTTTTTCTAAATCTATCACAATATTGAGATTTTCCATCTTAATTTAAGCATGTCTGTTTAGTAGCTCTGAAATGAAAAGTTAAGAAAACTATATCTCTGCAGGAGCTGTCACTCAACTGGAATTTTTGTAGAATTCAAAAATGTTTCAATACGAATCCTACTTCATTTTATCAACAGTATTCTTTCATTTGGGGGATACAACCATTCAACCCCTTTCTCTGTGACAATTGCATCATCTTCTATGTTGAAACGTACTTTTCTTCCATTCCAATCAGGATTTGGAGTATAAGCTATAAATTCGAAGGCAAATAGATTGTTTGGTTTAATCACCAAGTGAGATCGATCTGGTCTGAAACCAGCAATTGAGGGACCTAATGCTACCTCACTATTTCCAGTATTTCCTACACAATGGCAATCTATTGAAACCTCTGTTTTACCTGGATACTCTTGATTTTCATTGGGATCTAAACTAGGTCCACCTCCTAACATCGGATCAACTGATAAGTGGATATACTCAAACCCTGTATCTTCAAGAGCTTGTCCAATTTTCTTCAAAGTTTCACCTGCAGTCTGACCTACTCTAATATTTGATTTAATAACTTCTCGAGCTTCTAATGCTCTGTCCCAACCAAATTGAATGCCAGAAGGTACAGAAGTTTCACCTTCTTTTAATACATAAGCAACACGCTTGAAATCTGTTCCAAAGTTCATATGACTGATTCCGTAGTCATATTGCATAAGATCTCCACGCTGG
>JAGLOH010000617.1 GCA_023139025.1 Candidatus Heimdallarchaeota archaeon
TTAGTTGACTCTTCACCTATAAGAATCTCTAATTCCAGTCTGCTTATAGAAGAAAGATAGTGTAGATAAGCTGCTGGAAAATCTTTGCCAACAGAAGTGATTATTTTAGTTTTCAAAGAGAGAAGAGGTGTAACCATTGTTGCATAAGCTGGAGGCCCCCCAAGAACTGATTTCTCCCTCTTAACTGGTTTAACATCTAAGAATTCTTTATCATCCAAAACTAGATGACTAATCACATTCAAATCAGCATACACAAAATTCCTTTATAAGGGATGTACTTAAGTTTTATTGACTTAAAACAAATAGAAAAGATTTTTGAAGGAGGTAAATTAATATATAGACATGACTACAGAAGAAAGAAAAGTAAGAGATTTTGGATTAATCTTTTACTTCTGGTTTTTACTAGTAATAGCTGCTTACGCCTTTGGTTTTTATGCAATCTATCAACTGGTTGTTAAAAATACAGATTTAGTCCAATGGATTCTTGAGAAATTTAACTCTGTTACAACCGTTTTAGGAGATTATCTTTGGTGGGTAATAGGTGTTGCTGGTGCCTTATTTGTAATAGGTATAGTATTTGCATATTTGCAAGTATGGTTAATGAGTTATATTGGAGCAGAAATTGTTAATACAGTTATTTTTGGTATTCCATTAGTACTCACTGGAGCTGGAATTTACGCCTTCATCGCTTTTAGTGAAGTTTGGATTGGAATTGTTCTAATTGCACCTGCTGCTATCTTGCTAATAATAGCACTACTAGTAGGAAAACGAGTAATTCTTGGTTCCAAGATATTTGAGATGAGTAATGAAGCTGTAAATGATGAAAAAAGTTCTTTGACTCCTGTCTTCTTTTTTGCACTTATGTCTCTAATTACTATTATAACTGGTATTGCAGCAGCAGTATTTACAAGTGCAAATATCGATCAGTGGTTAACTGGAACTACAGCCGGTAAATGGGTTGAATACGTTGTATTCTTTGTTTTGATATATGTTTATTTAGCTATACATTATACGATGTTACATTTCAGTGATGCAATTAATATTTGTATTTTCAAAAGATGGAATAATTACAAAGACTCTTCCTTGAAAATAGCAATTAGGGAAATCTGGAAAGTTAAAGGAAGCA
>JAGLOH010000618.1 GCA_023139025.1 Candidatus Heimdallarchaeota archaeon
ATATAAAGATCTTGGACTATGCAGAAAAAGGTTCTAGAGTTACTTCTACAGAATGTATTCTGTGTATGGAATGTATAAATGTATGTCCGAAATCTGCAATTAAAGTCACAAATAGATTTGATATTGGTTTCAAAGAATATCTCAGAGTACAAGAAGCTAGCTGACATCTTTCCGTTAATAAATAGCAGTAACTAAACTTGAGGGAAAAATCTAAGTATCAAATAGAAGAAATGAAAGATTATTACATTTCTTTAAGCATTTCTCGAATATATTTTAAAGCAAATTGATGATATTCTTCAATATTGCCATATTCAGGGATTTTTTCTTGATCTCCAAAAAATTCTGTTTGAATAACACTCACGGTTCCATGAACAATTCCCCAAATAAAAAAAGACAATTTGCCAACGTCTTTCTCTTTTATTTCTCCCGCATCTACAGCTTTTTGGACGATTTCGTTTAAATAATAGATAGACTTAGAATCATATTGTTGTTCGAGTATTCCCGTTTTTTCTGCTTGAGGAGCTTGAGTTTGAAACATCATTCTGTAACGTTTCTCATCTTCCCATGCAAATTCAAGATAAAATTGAGCAATCTTTTCTAGAAGTTCTTTGTAACTTCCCTTATGAGCTTGCATAATTTCTGCCATTCCGAGTTCAAATTTACTAAAATCATTTCTTAGAATAGCAAACCATAATTCCCTTTTACTAGAAATATAAGTGTAAAGACTTGCTTGACCCATATTCAGCTTATTTGCTAATTTACGCATACTCACACCTTCAGGGCCATGTTTAAGAAACAGTTCCCGACCTGCTTTAATTATTCGCTGAAATTGCTTTTCCTTTGCTTCTGCTGATCTCGCTCTAGTCTTCTTATTCACACTCATAATTGCTTGTTAATCTCTGCTTTAATAAAGTTTACTTAACCGAACTTTGTTCGTTTAGAAATATTTAAATAGATACAAGAATAAAGATAATCGAACATCGTTCGGTAAAGGTGTAAGAGATGAGTAAAACAAATCAAAAGAAAATTGATGGAAAAGCTGTTGTATTAGGAGCTACAGGAGGGCTTGGATCAGCAGTTGTTTTTGAACTTGCTAAGAGAGAAAGATCAGTAATTGCGG
>JAGLOH010000619.1 GCA_023139025.1 Candidatus Heimdallarchaeota archaeon
TGAAGCATTTCAAGATGAAGATGTGTCTGCTATTATTGCTTCAATAGGCGGAGATGATTCGATCAGGTTATTGCCATTTATTGATGAAGAGGTTATAAAATCAAATCCCAAAATTGTTATGGGGTATTCAGATACCACTATATTGTTAACATTTGCTAATCAGCTAGGGTTGGTAACTTTTAATGGACCAGCTGTAATGGCAGGTCTTAGCCAAATGAGAAACTTCCCAAAAGCCATAGAACACGTTAGAAATTTACTAACAGAAACGAGTAAAACATACGAATATCAACCATTTAATGAGTATGTAAATGGTTATCCTGATTGGGGAAACAAAGAAAATACTGGAAAAATAAATGAAAAGCAAACTGAATACATTCAATGGAATTGGTTGCAAGGAACATCTAAGGTTGAGGGTGAACTCTTTGGAGGGTGTATTGAAGTTTTAGAATTCTTAAAGGGAACAGATTATTGGCCAGAGAAAGAATTTTGGAAAGGAAAAATTCTGTTTTTTGAAACATCAGATGAAAAACCTTCTCCTGAAAATGTAAAGTATATGCTAAGGAACTATTGTGTGCAAGGCATTATGGAGAATATTAAAGGAATTTTATTTGGACGAGCTAGAGATTACAATACAATTGAGAAAAAGGAATTAGAAAGACAAATCCTTAATGTTCTGAAAAAGGAGTTTGGATATTTAGATATACCAATTGTGACAAATATGGATTTCGGACATACTGATCCACAACTAATTATGCCATTAGGGTGTAAACTCGAAATAGATTGTGAAATGAAAAAAATAGCACTTACTGAAAGCCCAGTAAAGGATTAAGAACACTTGAAATAGCTCATTAAGTACTTAAAAATGTAAAAAGATTCTTTAGAATTAACTAGATTAATCTTTTTTCTACACAAAAATTTTATCAATTACAACCTTTTTATAATCTAACAATGACAAAAAAGAAGAGTAATCATACTGTTAGAAAGTTCTCAGTAGCTCGAAGAATTTTAGCTGATTTTAACGATGTTGCAGCTAAATTCCCCAGAGTACAAGGAATTGTAGAGATAGATATAACAGATGCAAAGAAGAGAATCAGTGATATAAAGGAGAAAGAAAACTA
>JAGLOH010000062.1 GCA_023139025.1 Candidatus Heimdallarchaeota archaeon
TTACTCTTTATGGGCATGAGCATGAAGAAGATCTCTACCTGTCTGGAGGGACTCTTTATCACTGTCAAGAACCCCTTTTTGATAGAGGATTCACTCAATTTACAATTCTAAATGAAACAAGTTTAAGCGTAGATTCTCAAACTTTTAATTTCGAATTATTACCTTATATTCCACCAACAACTCCAACACCTTCAAACTATGCTTACCTATTTGCTTTCCTTGCAGTATTCACACTTGCGGTAAGAAAGAAAAAGAAATTGAAACAATAACTGTATTTAGTGTCGGACATCTTTATAATATACTACTAAATACCTTATACTGTAGTGTGAGGTGGTAATATGCTCGAAATTGAAAGGTATAAAACTAACTTAAATGATGTTTTTTCATCACAGAGAAAATTTGAATTACAACTGTTAATAGAGAAGGAATTGGCTGATGCTAATTTTAAGGTTGGAAAGATACCAAAAGAAGCTAATGATGTTATTCAATTGAAATGCATACCTGAATTTGTTAAATTGGAACGAGCTAAAGAAATAGAGAAGGAAATCCACCATGATCTTATGAGTCTCGTCCTTGCAATTTCTGAACAGTGTGGTGAGTATGGTGGATACATCCACCTTGGAGCTACTTCTTATGATATACAGGATACTGTGAGAGGATTACAACTCAGAGAAGCTAAAAAAGAGATTTTGAGTGCTTTAGAAACTACAATTGAAATTGTAAGTAAATTAGCCGAAGAACATAATGAATTGGCATGTATTGGGAGAACACATGGAATACATGCTGTACCAACAACATATGGAATGAAGTTTGGAAATTTTCTAAATGAATTACTTCTAGCGAAAAAGACATTGGAAGGATCTAAAGTAGCTTATGGTAAATTTTCAGGAGCAGTTGGAACTTATGCATCATATGGAACCCAAGAAATAGAAAAGATAATCCTTGAAAAACTAGATTTAGAGAAACAACCAATTACTACACAAGTAATTTCTAGAGTTATTCATGTAAATTATATTTACAGCCTTGCTCTTATTGCTACTGTCTTAGAGCATTTCGCAAAAGAAATCAGAAATTTACAACGAACCGAAATCAATGAAATTAGAGAATCTTTCATCAGTACGCAAGTAGGTTCTTCAACTATGCCTCAAAAAAAGAATCCTGAAAAGAGCGAAAGAATTTGTGGCTTAGCTAGAATTATTCGAAGTAAAGTACAACCTACTCTAGAAAATGTGGGGTTGGAGCATGAAAGAGATCTATCAAATTCAAGTGCAGAAAGAGTGATTTTTGCTGAAACTTCGATTTTAACCCATTATATCTTACTACAAATGAATGATATTCTGAAAAATCTGCATTTTAATATTCCAAAAATAAAAGAGAATCTCTATCTTCGGAAAGGAGCTCAATGTGCAGAACATCTAATGATTCGTTTATCGGACAAAATGGGAAGGCAGAAAGCACATGAATTGCTCAAACAATTATCAAATGAAGAAGTCTTTATAGAAGCGGTAAAAGCAAACTCCATAGTTGCTGAAATGTTCTCATCTACAGAAATTGAAGATATTCTTGATCCGATAAATTACCTTGGATTATCAAAACAAATTATAGATGATCTATTGCATTCGGCGAAATGATTGTTAAAATCTATTTTTTATCTTTAGCTTCTTTCATGGACTTAATCTCTTTTAGGAATCTGTTCTCTGTTCTTAGAATTTCTTCTATAAATAGTGATTTATTGGACTTCTCAAGAATCTCTAACAAAGCTATTTTTGGAGTTTCATAAGATTTGGGGGCACCTAAAATTGTTCTGATTCTGGATTCAGTTTGCCCTTCCCAATCTCCTATATTGTATTGCAATGTTAGAAGTAGATTCCCAAACTCCTCTATTCCTGTGCTAGCAAAATATTCAGAAGCTTGAACAACTATTTCGTTGTAGTCACTCTCAATCTTAGACATGAACTGCCATAATAAATCGACCAAAAAAGTAATTCCTCTTAGATAGTAGAAGTTTCCTTCAGTAACAATCCCCTTCAGTAGAACAATGTAGTTATTTACTTCCTGATAAACAAACAAATCTGCAAGATTTTCTGCGTTTATCTCGATCACGAGACGAATTAGATTGAATAGAATTCCTATTGAAATAATATTTTTCTTTTCCAAAGTTTGTTGAAGAATACTTGTAAGGTCAGAATAAGCTTTAACATACTCGCCTGTTTTTATATCCCTAAGGGCTTCAAGATAACAATACCAGTATTTAAAGTCGTCATAACCCTCATTGGCTAATTCTTGAATCTGAGACATTATTTCAGTTGCAAGCTCTTCATTATCTTCAAGAATATACATTAGTGTTTTTTCAACCAAAATTTGTCCCAATAGATTTTTAAGTTTATTTTCTCTTAAATACCTCTCTACAAATTTGTAGCTCTCTTTAGCAATATCAGTTTTACTTGCATACTGACTAATTCTAGCTTTGTTGAGCTGGAGTACAACATTATCAACCATATCATTGTTTTCACTTATGAGACCTTGTACCTTCGTATATCTTGCTAAACTCTCCCTGAAATCTCCTTTCAGAGCTAAAATGTCTGCTATTTTTCGTAAACATCCTACTCGTTTATTACGATCAAACACATCAGAGTAATGACTATAAGAGGATCTAAGCTTAACTAAGGCTTCATCGAATTTACCATCATTAATATCAAATGAAGCTTGAAGTTCTTTAATCTCTGCAATCTTCATACTATCTGAAATTCTTAAGAAGAAGTTTTTCGCATTATTTAAATGGATTGCTGCTTTTCGAGAATTACCTAGCTTTGTATAGCCTTCTGCTATTAAGATATCACAGTTAGCACTACTATCCTCATCACCAACTTCCAAATATAGAATCTGGCAAGCAAGAAGAGTAAAGATATTTCTATCTACTTCATTATTTCGAGTTATATTAATTTGAGATCTTAAGCGTAAAGCATCTGTTTTTCCTTTTTGATATTGTATCTCCTCTGATAATGTTTCAATTTGATCCGCTCGTTTTGATGCTGAATCAAACTTTCCTTGCCTATAATCACTGGTAGCGATTTGCACCAATGCTTGAGCAAATTGCCTTTTGTTTCCTATATTTACGACTTGATTGTAAGCTTTATCAAAAATTTCTTGAGCCTTATCCTTTTCATTGGTAATTGCATAGCTTTCTGCAATAGCTAGAAGAGTTATGAATGATTTATTGTAATCATGATATTGGTTAGCAAGTGAATAAGCAATATTAAGGCTATCTCTTGCCATCTTATGATGACCTAATTTAATCATTATTTGCCCTCTAACAAAATGTCCCTTTGCTAGATAATATTGAGAAATTCCCTGCAATTTATCATTTGTTTGTGCGGATAGTATATTCCCCGCTTTTAGTTCTCCTTTGAGAAAATGAACATGAGCTAAACCGATATCAACAGCTCCTATTAGAGGAACATTAGATACGTTTTCTGCTAAAACTCTTGCTTGAACATATATCTTATTAGAGGCAATATAATCAGAGGAATCAAGTTGTTGTTCTCCAAGTATTAATAGTCCGATTAGCTGCCAAAATTGATCTCCTGCATTTTCTCTTTTATGAATAAACTCTTCAATTTTCTTTATGCCTGCTATATTGCTTACAGATTGAAGATCTATTAATCCTACAGTGAAATCCTTTATATCTTGAACTTGTTGATGTATTCTTCTCGTATTTCGAGGGTCAAAAATATCCTCTAAAATGGTTTTGTAGCCGTCAATATTTTCTGAATCACCAATTAATTGCTTCAGATATACCAACCAAAAAATGGCTTCTACAAGGGGCATAAAGTCTGATGTTTCCTTTTCTATTATTTGCTGCAAAGTAGAGATAGCTTCATCAACCTCACCAATTTCGAAAAGAGCAACACTCCCCCATACTTTTGTACCTATTATATCATCTGTAATCGCTTTGATAGCTAGATCATATTGCCCTGTTATTACACCTATTTTGCTTGCTAGATACCTTAATTCTTCATCTTTCTCATAAACAGGATCATCAATAACGTTCCATAAAATTCTCCCTATTTGTTTAGAGGCTTCGGATGAGAATTCACCTTGAAGTGCTTTAATAATAAAATCTGCTAATTCTGGACTGATGCGGTTTCTGTGAGCAGCTATTTCAGGAGGTAAAGAATCTGTCATTGATAATCATCTGCAAGCAGTAATAAAAAAACAACGGAGATTAAGATAAAAAAGTTTGTGTAACTGTTACTCTGTTCTCAAAGCTTCAAGATTCACATTAATAACTTCTTTAACTCCAGGAACTCTTTCCTTCAGTACTTTTTCTACATAACCTGTTAAAGTCATTTGACTATAAGGACACCCTCTACATGCACCTTGTAATTCTACTTTTACAGTACCATCTTCTTCTACATCCACAAGTTCAATGTCTCCACCATCTTGTTGTAGTGCTACACGGATTTCGTTTAATGTTTCTTGAACTTTATCTTTCATTATAATCACAATATTTTGCGGTTAAGTGTATTTCAGTTTTGCATTTATAAGTGTGATTTTTTGTACACTAATTTTTTGTTTTAGATAATCTTATACACAAAAAATCGTAGAGATTGCTTTTGCTAATTTAGATTTTCTCTTTTCTTTCTATTTTTTGAAAAATATCGCTCGTGAAAGGTATTAAAGCAATAATCAGATCTCGTGTAAAAACGTCCTTTCTGAATATTCTATTCCCTGTAAATACAGCTGTGCTACCGCCCCTTTGTTTAACATTTTCCTCATTTGTTATTCTATCCATTATATCCCCTAGTTCCGAAGTTCTACTTTCTACTAATTCCTCATAAATTGGCTTTGGAAGAGGCATTCTCCCTCCCCCTGCAATTGAATCTTTTCCTGAGTTATTACCTACACATACATACCAAGTTAGAAAAGCACCATGATCATCACTATCCATACCCCCTTCCATACTAACAAAAAATTCTGCACTTTCTTCTTTTCTAGCAACCTGAACCCGTTTTACAGCAGAGCTAAGTGTTTCCTTGGAAGACATCGGTTGTCTTAGAATTTCCTTATGATTGCTCATTTCGAGAGGAAAATATACTATGTTTTCAAAAAATGAACTAAAAGCTTCTTTTACTGCTTTAATTTTAACAGGATTGGTAGAACAAATAACAACTTTCATCTATTTTCAGTCTCTAAATAATGATATCTTTTTTAAGCATGATGTACAAAGGTAGTTTAGGTGTTAAGGATGAATGAGTGTCATTACTGTAGAAACCCAGTACAATCTCATTGGAACTTTTGTCGTAAATGCGGTGCAAGATTGTTACATAAGGATGAACCAGAACTAATTATAAAGTCCGAAGAAGTCATTGAAATTGCTAAGGTAGACCCTACTTCTCCCACTGGTATGATTTATGAACCATTGGAAGTTGAAGAAATTGAAGTGGAAGAGAAGGAGGAGGAGATAAAAGACTTAACTGATGATGAACTAGTAGAGAGAATAGCAGATGTCATAGTAAAGAGAGATGATTTTAACGCTCTTTTGAAAAAAAGAATTGATATCAATGCAGAAATCGATAAATTACTAGATAGGGTTAAGAATAAACTAGTTCCTAAAGATGAAGCATTACCCAGAATCAAGCAGTTAAAAGAAAATGTAGATTTAGTTGTTTCTGAAGAAAAAGAATTTGAAAACTTCTCTGCAATTTTGCCAATTGAAGAAATCATCGAAGATAGAAATAATGAACGCATGAAGCTCAAAAAGCTCTCTGGACTTAAAGGAGATAAAGCAGTTAGTAGAGCTACTTTAGAAGAAATGGAAACAAAGTTCAAGAAGAACATAGAAAATCTTACAACTAAACTTAATATCGAATTGGCTAAAATGCGCAAAACTTTTGATGCTCTAGAAAATAAGATGAAAACTTTACAAAGAGATTTAGAAGTTCTATATGTTAACTCACAAACTGGTGAGATTTCAGAAAAGAAATATGAGAAACATAAGTTAGAAAAATCAAAAGAAATTGATAAGATGAAGAAAGTAAGTAAAACTGTTGCTGAAATATTAGCAGAAGCAAGATAAACGGTGTCTAAAATGATATCTGATCCAATTCATGCAATAAATGAAAGAATTTCAATAATAGATGGTCCCTCTGGAGATGGGGGAGAACGTAATAGAGGATATCTGCTAGGTAAAGATTCCTTTGCAATAATCAACACTGGAAGAAGAGGAAGTATAGAAAACACATTTCTAGAAGCAATTTTCAATAAAGGAAAAGACGCAAAAGATGTAAAATTTATTTTCCTTACACATCCCTATCCTGACGTGATGGGTGGAGTGTACAAACTAAAGAAAATATTTCCTAATGCTCAAGTCGCCATTAATGAAAAATGCAAATCCTTAATGGATGACCCTAATAATTTGCTTAAAGAAGATAATTTCCATTTCACAAGAAAAGAGAAATTGTACTTTGCCGTTAAGAAGGATCCATTCGATGATCTAGATGCATTCAAACCAGATATTTATTTCAAAGATGGAGAAAAGTTTGAAATCGATGATACAAAGTTGATGGTGATTAATTTTGATGGAATATGCAAAGGTCATAGTATGTTTTTTGCAACTGCGGAAAGAACTATGTTTACTGGCGATGCACTCAATTTATATCCTGCTCTTTCTAGCAGCTATCTAATTGACTATTCGGGTTCTTATAAAGTATGGCTGAAAAACATCGAGTTTCTCGAAAAAGCAGAAATTTCCAAGATATGTCCTGCTCATGATAATTATCAGGAAAATCGGCATGTTATACCTTACGTAAATGATGTAAAGGAAGCATTTTATCAGTTTGAAAATCAACTAGAAATGGCGATGACAGAACAAAAGTTTCTGACTATGAACCAACTTATAGAAAGAGTTCATAATTCTCAAGGTATAGTTTGGTATCATCCCTATTCTATATTAGCTCCAAAAACTAACATGACAGCCCATTTGAATAAACTAATAGATGAAAATAAAGTTCAGAAAAATGAGAAATCTGACCCGATAACATATACTTACATAGCACCAAAAGATGATGCATTCTTCTAAGCAAATTAAGCTTAGAAGCTTTTTATTACATCTTCAACTAATTTTAGTGGATTTTCTACTTTTTGTATAGATATTTGTGCAAAGGCTTTATTTCCTCCACCTTTATTTCCTGTGATTTCTAGAAGCTTCTTAATAACTTCATTTGCTGGAATACTTTCATCAGAAGATAAAATGTAAAGAATTTCATTCTTTCCTACTATAACTACAAGAAATCCTTCAATCATTTCTTTAGCAGCTGATAGAATTGCTTGACGATCAATTTCTGGTAATTCAAAGAAAATGCAAGATAATCTATTGATTGTTATTTTCCAATGTTGTAGATTACTGAAAATCATTTTCAACAATTTTACATTTCCTGATTGTAGGATATCGAAGTTGTTAAGTTTATTTTGTATCATCTCAACAAGTTTTTCATCTTTCTTTTGAGTTAGCTCTTCTAAAACAATCATCATTTTTCTTTGTTGATTTGCAAATGTAAGACCATATTGATCAACTAGAAGTTTGAGAGTATATGCCTTGAGATTCTCAAGGATTATTCCATTGATTTCTGAAAGATTCTTCACATGAATACCTCCACAACAGACTAAATCAAATCCTTCATCTTCACCAAGTTGAATGAGTCTAACAGTTTTTTCATCTGAGGTCTTTCCTCTTGTTCTTTGTTTGAATTCTCTTTTATATTTCTCTTGATTTACAACAATTGATTCAATTTTAGTCCCTGAATTTATAATATCATTTGCATGTTCTATCGCTTTTAACACCTGCTCAAGTGATAATTTTATAGAAGTTTCAATATCGATTTTACCTTCCTCAAAATTAGCTTTTAGAGTTTTACATTGATAAAACTCTTCTAGAATATGAGATATGAGATGTTGGGAAGAATGCGCTTTCATAAACGAATATCTTCTTTCCCAATCTAATTTTAGAAGTACTTCTTTTCCTTCTTCAAATTCAATTTTTTCTTTAGATTTTATTTTGTGCCAGATTCCCTCTTCGTCTTTATAGACATCAATTATTGGAAATTCTTTATCAGCATAAATAATAGTACCTCTATCTGATAATTGTCCCCCTCCTCCTGGGTAAAAGAATTTCTGACTGAACTGTAACTCCTTTCCTCTAATTTTTGTTATTTTTCCTATCATTTCTTCTTGATATGGAATTTTCCAATATGCAGGGATTGAAATCTCTTTATCCATACTTGAAGAAAACATGAAATAATAAAAAAAGTTGTGTTTGAAAGCTTTCTCCTTAACAAAAGAGAAAAATGGTGTCTATTTGTTTATTAATTTTGCTCCGCAATTTATACACAATGCATCTACTGCATTATTCGAGGTTTCGCAATATATACAGAATCATCTAGAAATATGAAAGAAGTTTTCGTAGTATTATTCCAAAAATTTTTAACAAAACAATATTTCTTGTTTCTGATAGCTAATGAAAGCGAGGCTAGAGAAATTCTTTAACGCCAAATCATTTTGTGTTGTAGGTGCTTCAACTACTCCCAATAAACCTGGGAATGTAGTAGCCTATAATTTTGTAAACTTTTTTCCTGGAAAAACATATCTTGTTAACCCAAAAGGTGGAGAGCTATATAATAATAAACTATACAAATCAGTTTTAGAGATAGATGATTCAATTGATGCAGCATGCATTATCGTTCCAGCTCGATATGCTCCTTTGGTATTACAAGAATGTGGAAAAAAAGGTATAAAGAACATTATTGTTACAACTGGTGGTTTTAGCGAAATTGGGGATGAAGGAATCAAACTTCAAAAACAAATGTTAGATATTATGAGAGAGTATGAAATTACTGTTATTGGACCAAATTGCTTGGGTTTATACTCACCTGCTCTTGGTTATGATACAATGTTTTTACCAGATAGTAAATTAAAAAGACCAACTAACGGGCCTGTATCAATATTCACTCAAAGTGGAGCTTTTGGTGCTGCTTTCATTGATCAGCTCTCTCGTTTAGGTTCTGGTAAATGGGTTTCCA
>JAGLOH010000620.1 GCA_023139025.1 Candidatus Heimdallarchaeota archaeon
AAAGATGTCAAACAAAAAGCTAATGAGCTTAATGTCTCAATAACTGGATTTCTATCTGGTCTTTATATAGATTCTTTGAAAACAATACAGGAAGATATCTGCAAAAATAAAACTAGAAGAATGAAACCTATCCGTCTGAATGTTCCTGTGAACTTGAGAAGAGTTTTACCTTCAATAACAATGAGGAATTTCTCTTTATGTGTTACACCCTATATTGATCCAAAAAAGGAACAACTTACTTTTAATGAAATTGTTCTACAAGTCAATGATTGTTTAAAGAATAAGATTATACCAGAAACATTCTATCAAATGATTGCACGAAATACCAAAAGCTTGAGTTCACCAATAATGCAAATTGTACCTTTTCAAGTTAAGAGATTCTTCGCAAGAAAAGGATATTATTTCTTTAGAACACCATATTATAGTGGTATTCTTACAAATCTGGGTAAGATTTCATTACCAATGAGTCTTACTGAACAAATAGATAGTTATGATATTGTAATAGGTCCAGGTCCTGTAAACAAGGTAAGAGTTGGAGTGGCAAGTTTTGAGGACAGACTAGTTCTTACATTTAGTAGAGTGATAAAGGAACCTATTTTAGCTGAAGCTTTCTGTAAGAAGTTAGAAGGACAAAATGTAGCATTCAATTTTGAGCCATACAAGATTCCCTAGTTCTTCTATTTTTAAAAGTGTCTTAGTAATAGATTTTGAGTTGAGTTAACAGCAAATCACTACTAACATAATTGAGTTAGCTTCATTAAAATCGTCTGTTAACCTTTCCTTACAATTTAAATGCTATCCTCTGCAATTAGTGAGTGAAAGGGAATAAACCTACACTACAAAAGCGGATAATTTTATAACCAACTTCAATAATTTTTATCAATGAAAGAAGCTTTGGAAAAAATAAAAGAGATTGAAGAGAACATTGAAGAGGTTCTGAACAAGTATGAGATAAAAGAGGAAAATGAAAGAGCATTGGAAGAGTATAAGAAATTAGAAAAGAATTTAACTTCCTTATCAATAAACGATTCAGAAGTAGAGTGCTTCAAAGAATATAACCGAGTTTCAGCTTATTTATACATGAGAGAGGGCAATATTTTAAGGATTTTAGGAA
>JAGLOH010000621.1 GCA_023139025.1 Candidatus Heimdallarchaeota archaeon
CTTGGACATTTCCTGGTGGTGGTTTCTCAGGTGCGATTCTTAGTGGATATCTTTGTGCTATAGGGATATTATACGATCAATGGCAGTAATCAATAATAAAAGAGGAAAGAAAAAAATCAAGAACTAGTTAAAACTAGTTCGTTTTAGATTTTCTTTTACGAGTTCTCATAACTACAAACAAGAAGACAAATGTACCAAGTATCAAACTTGAAAATATTACAAACTCATGTAAGGTAGGAAGTTTATAATCAACGTATTCGCAGTTCGAGTGAGTACTGTTTCTTAGTCCATCACTAGCTACAATCACATAGAAGTATAGTCCTTCGGATGGAAGTGTGTCGAGATAGGTATTTGAGACAACTGTATCAATTGGAGTTAGAGCTTCCACATGCCAGATATACGAAGCAGAACGGTAGACATAATATTCTGTTGCTCCTTCAACACTATCCCATACTAAAGAGATACTGGTTAAATCTGTAGGATTAGGTAAAATGAGCGCTAATTCAGGAGCTTTAAGGTCTGGAAACTTCACTTCGACATATTGACAATTAGAGATAGAGCTGTTACCTGCAAAGTTACCTGCAACAATCACATAGTAGTAGAAGCCTTCAGAAGGTACAGTATCGATATAGTCACTTGAGGAAACAGTAGTAATGGGTACGAGTCCTTCAACAGACCAGATGTAAGAGGTAGAACGATAAACATAGTAGTTGGTTACCCAAAGTATATTATTCCAATCTAGATTTACAGTATCAATTTCAGTAGGATTAGGGACAATAAAGGCTAGTTCAGGAGCAACAGGAGGACCTGCTAAAAGTTTATAAAAAACATCCAAATCCGAACCACTCCCAGCATAATTAGTTTGATCATACCATGATACATGTACACTTCCAGCATAATCGATAGCAAGTGAAAGATACCAAGAAATACCTGAACTTTCAGTAGATACAACTTCAGTAGTGGTCCATGAGGAAGAAGAAGAATCCCAGCGTTTATAGAAAATATCCAAATCTGTTCCTGCTAGGGCATAATCAGTTTCATCTTCCCACGCTATGTGTACATTACCAGCAGAATCAATACCAAGAGAAGGACGGTCGGATTCATCTGTACTCTC
>JAGLOH010000622.1 GCA_023139025.1 Candidatus Heimdallarchaeota archaeon
ACAAAAAAGCATTTTATCCTCAGCTAGTAAACAAAAAAACAATAGAACAAAACAAAAAGTGTCCTAGATGTGGTACCGACGTAGTTTCATTTTGGGAGGAATTAAATAATAAATATATTTTGCCATATTTTGTAGGTATGCCTTTTTTTGCTATGTCTGCAATTTATGGTTTTTGGACATCCACTTTAGATCAAATAAGACCTGTTGATATATTAGTAATTATTTTCAATATTATAATGACTATGGTTTTCACAGTTTATGGGTTGCGGTATCGTAAACTAAAAGTAATTCCTCAAACCAATGATAATTCTCTAGAAGTGTTGAAATCATTTAGAAAACAAACGCTATATGCTTTTCTTTATACTTTGTGTGGTTTTGCGATAGCAATCATTCTAGATATACTTATAGTCCTTGTTTGGTTAGGCATAGAAAAAATAACATAGGTACTATAGAGTTCGTAAAAAAAATTGAATGGATGAGAGTTCATTCTATTCTAGATAAAGGGTTTTCTCCTTTTGTATTCCTCGTGTAGAAAAGAAGATTAACAGTCCTAACAGTGCAATTATCAAGGAAATATAAACCACAATTTCAATGCTGAATTTTCCAGATATCAACAACAAACTCACTCTATAACACCAATAAAAAGGATTAATCATAGATGCTGTTGATGAACTGAGTGGATTTGATACAGCTCCGAAATAGAAAAACATAGCTAATCCAATAGAAACCAGTGGAGAAATCCTTTCTGATGCTTCTCTAGCTAAGTTGCTATCTATTGCCATAGTGAGGAGTAGTGATATAAGTAAAGCTAGAACAGCGAATATAATCGTAACAATGATGTCTCCAGCATTTAGAACGCCTAGATTCAAACCAAAGATTTCAAATATACTACTAAATCTTGCTCCAGAAATTTGAGTTGCAGCTATAATCCCTAAAACATACGATAGTGTCGAACCCAAGGAAGCAACTAAACCAGTTATTGCTTTCGAGATTACTAAATCACTATGACGATGACAATAAGCTAAAAGAATTTCCATTGTTCTCATTCTTTTCTCTCTAGCAAAACCGATACTGGAATAAGAGCCAGAGTTAAGGGCTATAAGTAAAAAAATC
>JAGLOH010000623.1 GCA_023139025.1 Candidatus Heimdallarchaeota archaeon
TATTTATGACAAACCCTCTTTCATAATAGATGCTTATGAAGATTGGATTTCAGATACTCCAAAAAATGTTGTTGTTATTCCTTATGTATCTATGCACGGAAGTACAAGGATTATGGTAGAATATTTAGTTGGTGCTCTAGTAAAAAAAGGTGTGACTGTCTATCAGTTTGATTTAGCTGTTGTAGACATAGGTAAACTTGCTATAACTCTAGTCGATGCAGCTACAGTGATCCTTGGCACTCCAACAGTTCATGCAGGACCCCATCCATTAGCAGTATATGCAGCCTATCTACTAAATGCTTTGAAACCAAAAATTAAACTAATATCAGTTATTGGTTCGTATGGATGGTTTACAAAGACTATAGATCAAGTTGTCAGTATGGTACCAGGATTAAAGGAAGTTGAAATTTTAGAACCAGTTTATGTCAAAGGTTATCCAAAAGAAGAATCTTTCAAAGCATTAGACATAATGGCAGAAAAAATAGCACAAAAACATAAAGAGTTAAATCTTCCTTAACTCCTTTCTTTAAAGAAGTTGTATATCGAATTCTTAATTTTCCTATTTTCGATCGGAAAAGAATTGGTTAGAGAATAATTGCAATGGGAAAGAATAAACCCCATAAAACAAATATAACAAAAATCCCCAACCAATTTTTGGGCCACCTGATTCTTATCCAAGGTAATATTATAGTTTTCCTCTATCTAATTACTTTTATTCGGCAAAGGATTTTTTTATCAATTTGAAAATTAAAAGAGGAAAAGTGTCTATAAACTGGAGAAGGGTTTTGTCAATATCCCTGAGAGTATTTATGGTTCTAATTGCATTTTTCTTCTTAGTAGAGTGGATTGCAACACTTTATGAGGTTTTATTGTCTGGATCAACAGAACAAGATGAACCTATTCTTATTGGTTTAGGTAGTATCTATTCCTTTCTTAGAGGACCAGATATCTTCCTCAAGATGATATTTAGTTCAACCTTTCATCATTACCTCTTTAAGCACTGGGTAATGGGAGGTTTTTTTCTCTTCTTCATTTTCATAACTCTTGCCTTTAACCATGGCAAAGAATGGCGAAATTTTAAAGAAATACCTTATTCATGGTGGGGAGTTGTT
>JAGLOH010000624.1 GCA_023139025.1 Candidatus Heimdallarchaeota archaeon
TGGCTTTGGTGATCCAGCAGTGAGTGCTTTAGTAGCTGAAAGTGCAGAAAAAAAGAAAACAGCATCATCGTTCAGCATTATCAATTTAGCATTTTACGCAACTGGTTTAATAGGACCTTTAGTTATTCGTGTTTTAACAGATAGAATTGAAATATGGGTATATTTCTATGTTCTAGCGGTTCTACGATTGATTATGTTTCTCTATCAGCTGTTCGCTTTGAAAGAACCCCACATAATAAAAGATTATACTTCAAGCATATCCAAACAGCTCTTGCAATCGTTGATAGCAGTTTATCAAATGTTCCTACAAATGTTCAAATCAATATTTCTTTATCTCTCCATTCCCTATTATCTCATAAAGAGAAGAAACAAACAATCTGTAAGAAGTGATTACTATAGTGAAGTTGAAACAAACCTAACTCTATTTAGAGATATATTTCGTAATCCAGGAGTTCCTTATGCAATTGGATTTTTCATCTTAGATGCATTAACATGGGGGTTAAGCATTAGCATCTTCTGGGGAAGTTTGGTTACTCAATATGATTTTAATGAAGGTAATATAGCAGTTCTTCAACTTGCTTTCAGTGTTAGTACATTATTAATTTTTATCCCAGTTACTAAAATATCGGATAAATTAAAAAAATCAGAACTTTTACTGCTGAGTCAACTTACAGGAAGTTTATTCTTCACGTCTAATATTATAGCGTATTTCACTCTTCCTCAGTATAGATTGTATATAATCATGATTGGTTGGGTAGGAATGGGTGCAAGTGTTGCATTTTGGATGCCAGGAATAATGTCCATTTTAACTAATTTTGATAAAAAGCGAAGAGCTGAAACTTATGGTATGGTTCAAGGACTTCATCAATTAGGTTGGTTTCCAACAGCTATTCTTGCTGGAGTGATTATTTCGAGAGTCAATTTTCTAGCTGTTTTTATTATCAGTATGGTTCTCTTTCCATTTAACCTTCTAATGGCATGGAAGTTTCCAGTTAAGGAAGATGAAGAGGATGAAGAAAAGACAGTTGAAGATTAATTACTTCAAAAAGGTCTTTTAAGGTTAAGTACACTTAATTTCTCATTCATTTTAACAGCTACCCAATTTAGATAC
>JAGLOH010000625.1 GCA_023139025.1 Candidatus Heimdallarchaeota archaeon
GAATTACTAGTTATCCCTTTAGTATCAACCTTATGTAAAGATCTATTTCTTCACCATTTTTAGTCAAACTTGTGACAAATAGAGTTTCATAATTCCTAATATCCTGTTCTTTTAGAGTTAGATTGAGTTCAACTTCTTCTGGATCTTTCTTATCAATTAACCAGAAAGAAGGTTCAAATTCAGGATTATAGCTATAACCTTTATTCTTAATGATTGAAAGAAGCATATCGATAGTTGTAGTTTCTGGAATTGTTACTTCCTCGATTATGGTCGCAGCTGAACCACACAAAGCACACTTTTTGTTAGGTGGTTTCTCTATGTAAAAGAATTTACCAACCAAACCATTGTAAATAACATATTCTTTGTTTACTGTTCCAAGTTTGATTCCTTTAACATGATGGAGTATCTTAACGGCTTCCTGTGATTGTAAAGAAGCTATAACTGCATTCATTGTAATTATTGTTGGATCATGCTGATCAACCATCTTTACAGCTTCATCAATTGTAAAAATACTTTTTTCTGGAAAATGCTCTTTAACTAAATTGTTAGCATAATCTAGAACAACATTCATTTCTTCTAATACTGTTGTATCTGGAGTTCTATTATGTTTTGATTCAAAAGATAATTGTCCCTTAAGCAAGCAATGTGATCTCTTTCTTGGAATTCCAACCAAAGTACAAGCTGCTAAAGTTTCTCTTTCCCTCTCAATCTGAGGGTCACATTGAAGACAAGCATTCTCTCCCGGAGAGTAAGTGTAAACATGACCATAGTAAGTTGCTGTTCCTCCATCGATCATAGGTTTCTTGAAATGGACAGCTCTACGATTTAATTCAGCTCTTGCAGTAACTGAATCTAATCCAGAAATTATTAAATCAGCAGTTGCATATACTTCAGGATCAACATCTTCAAGATTTGAGTGATGCCAAATATATTTGCTAAAAGGATTAATTTTCTTTAAAGCTCTAGCTGAAACTTTGGACTTAGGTTCACCTTCATCTGCATCAGAAAATAAAATTTGTCTATTAAGATTAGAATATTCAATAATGTCCAAATCTATTAAATGTAAAGTACCAACTCCAGCCATAGCCAGATTTTTAGCAATTTCGGTAC
>JAGLOH010000626.1 GCA_023139025.1 Candidatus Heimdallarchaeota archaeon
TTAGCCTGCAATATGAATTGTAAACATTGTGGGTCAAGTGCAGGAGATGCTAGAAAGGATGAGCTTTCTTTGGATGAGTGTTACAAATTGTGCAAAGAACTTGCTGATGAAGGATGCAATCTAGTCACTTTAATGGGTGGTGAACCATTTGTTAGACCAGATTGGAAACAAATTTCTTGGTGTATTAAGGACCTTGGAATGAATCTAGGGTATGTAACAAATGGACTACTAGTTCCTAAAATTATTGAAGACCTAATAGTACTTGAACCACTAGTTGTCGGTATCTCTTTGGATGGTGTAAAAGAAACTCATGATAGTATCAGAAGAGAAGGGTCTTATGATTCCGTAATTAAGGTACTGGATCTTCTGGAAGAAGCAAGTATTCAGACCACTGTAATTACAACCCTAAGTAAAACTAATTTCAAAGAATTACACAGTATAAAAGAGATTATCCAGGATAGGAAAGTCAATTGGCAGCTGCAAATAGGTTTACCTTTTGGTAATTTTGATCCTGAACTCACTCTGAGTTTAGAAGAGTTTTATGCATCTGCAATGTTTATCACTGCTGAGGGATTTAAAAACAAATTCGATCATATGCCTGTAGTTGGAGCGCATTGTTATGGATATTATTCACATCTTCTTCCTAACAACAAGAATTGGGAGGGATGTACAGCTGGTAAAAATACAATAGGTATAACATCTGATGGTTCGATTGTAGGATGTTTATCAATGGGTAACGATAGATTTATTGAGGGAAATATCAGAGATCGTAATTTCTCAGATATCTGGAATGATCCTAATTCCTTTGCATACAATCGGCAATTTACTAGAGCAAACTTAGGTGAGAATTGTGTTAATTGCTTATTTGGTGAAACCTGTAAAGGGGGCTGTAACTCCACTTCCTATCATCTTAATCAAACTTTTCATAACACAGCTTACTGTTTCAAGCAAATAGAAGAAAACCTCTTTGAAGCAAAGCAATACCGTAAGGAGATCAAGTGGTTAAAACAAAAGGGAGTTAAAACCTGATGATAAAACTCAATCTAGGCTGTGGTGTTTTTTATAAACCTGGATATATCAATATTGATTTATCAGAACAAGATGT
>JAGLOH010000627.1 GCA_023139025.1 Candidatus Heimdallarchaeota archaeon
ATAATCTGGCACAACAAAATCATTCTGAATAATTATTTCAAATGCTCCAGTCTTTTTTCCTTCCAGCAAATATGGGTTAATTGCAGCACTTCTGCAGTACCATCCTTTCTTTAAACCTAATTCCAGAGACAAATCATAAACCTCGTCATAGGTTCCTTCAACGGCTAAAACTTCTGCACCTGAGATCTCTAGCTGAGCACGTTTCCCTGATGGAATTGCAGCTGGAACAAAGATATTAGTTTTCATTTCAGTATGAGCGTTTAACACTGCTAAAGATGAAGCAGCGTTCCCGGTTGATGCACAGAAAATAGTGTCATTCCCTTCTTCAAGAGCTCTATTTATAGCTATTGAGCTTGCACGATCTTTGTAAGAGCTTGAGGGATTGGATCCATCATATTTGATTAAAACATCTTTGATTCCCAGAAGGTCAAATTTGTACAGAGGTGTACCTCCAACATACTCATCTAATTGACTTTTTAATTTGACTGGAAGCAGAAAATCAAATTGATACATTGAAGCTTTTTTATCGAATTTTTTCT
The DNA here is from genome assembly GCA_023139025.1 of Candidatus Heimdallarchaeota archaeon. Lineage (GTDB taxonomy): Archaea > Asgardarchaeota > Heimdallarchaeia > Heimdallarchaeales > Heimdallarchaeaceae > UBA460. The sequence goes on from JAGLOH010000627.1 coordinate 540, forward strand.
CTTTTGCTGTTAATTCCTCTTTGATAGACTTGTAATCATATATGACTTCTAAAGTTCCCATAATATAACCACAATCTTCACAATAGTAGAGACCTGGTTTAGGGTCAAATTCCTTCTTACAAGTTATGCATCTTAAAAAATAGTTATTCATCGAAGTACTCCATAAATTGCATCTACAGGACAACGAGATTCACATAACCCACAGTGTATGCATTTCTCTTTATCTACAATAATAGTTTTTTCAGCTGCTGAGAGAGCAACAACAGGACAGATTTTCACACAAAGCATGCACATAGTACATTTATCATTAAAGGAAGGATGATTATCTACAGCTGTGTCAACATCTTTGAAGAGAGTAGTTTTCCTAATTTGTCTAATTTCTTCAATTGATGAAAACCCATACTTCTCAAGTGCTTTAGGAAGATCCTTAACTATCTTATCATACAGTTGTCTTCCTTTGATAAGTGCTGAGGAAAGCATTTGTACAAGATCTGCTCCAGCAAGAATGAATTCAAGTACATCTTCAGCTTTTCCTATTCCTCCTACACCGATAATTGGTATGTC
>JAGLOH010000628.1 GCA_023139025.1 Candidatus Heimdallarchaeota archaeon
AAGATGCACCTGACATAAAAGTATCAGGATCAAAAACTTTCACACAAGATTCTATTACTGTTTCTGGTGCTGCCAGAATATCTGGAGGGAAAGTGGATAGAGATATAAGAATCTCTGGATCAGGTAAAATCTCTGGAGATATTGAATGCAAAGCATTGCGATGTTCTGGATCAGTTAAAGCTTATGGAAATATACTCGCACATGGTGAAGTAAAGTGTTCAGGTTCATTTAAATGCGAGAAAGATTTGCATACTGATGAAAATGCCTCATTTAGTGGTTCAGCAAGAGTTTCAGGAGAAACTGTGGTTCAAGGACATCTTTCAGTAACTGGGTCCTATAGAAGCGAAAAGAATACACAGGCTATTAGAGGAGCTACCCTCACAGGTTCTTCTACAATAGGAGCTAATCTACTTTCTGAAAATACAATTAAAATTGGAGGAAAGGCACGTATTGAGAAAAACATCTTGTGCGATAGTGTATTAATCGAAGGTCGAAGAACCGTTTTTGAATCTTGGTTTTTCAGGAAAGCTAAAAAAATAGTAACTGTTTATGGAAGCATCATTGCACAAAATGAAGTAGATGTTCAAGATGTTAAAGTATTTAAGAACATTAAGGGAAGGGTTGTAAAACTAGGCCCAAATACTTTGGTAGAGGGGAGAGTATTTTATGTTGAAGATTTGTTCATGGCAGATAGTGTGAAGTTGATGAAAGACCCTAAGAAAGTATCCCAAGAAGAAATTAAGCTCTAGATATTTTCTTTGATATCTCTTTCTTTTTCATTTTCAATTATTCTGTTCCTGAAGGTAGAATCTAGATTTGATATAAAGGAGAGAATTTTTCCTTTAAATATTCTATATGATATCTTGGTGTCAAGTCCTCCCCAGTGATACTATTAACCATATCGAGACAATCCAAAGTTCCACCCCTCTGATGTATATTTAATTCAAGCCATTGACGGATGGGTTTGAATTTGCCATTTTGGAGAGATGTTTTCCAATCAGGAAGATCGTGAGACATTTTAGCAGTTATTTGAGAAGAGATTAAATCACCTATTCCATAGCCAAAGAAGTAACCGTAATATTGACTGTACCAATGTAAAT
>JAGLOH010000629.1 GCA_023139025.1 Candidatus Heimdallarchaeota archaeon
GAGAATAATTAATGATTACTGTGCTCAATCGAACTGGTCTTTTTATTTCAAATGCTCTGTAAAGCCACCTTGAGCTAATAAAATACAAACCAAACATAGGAGCTGAAAAAACGAAAATACTTCCAATTATACCCATAATTACTGCAAAAATCTCTGACTTAAAAGCAGTTAATCCTATTGCAACAACACCTACACCAAATGCAATTAGAATTAAAGCGATTCCAAAAGCTTCAAGAGTTGCTGCTAAAGCACTTGAACTGGGAATAGATCCTTCAAGAAAACCTATAAACTTGACTTTTTTATATTTATACTCTAATTTTTCAGGTTCATAAGTTGGTTCAACTTCAGTGAACTGGATTGCTCTTTGAGCAGGAGGGAATGGTCTAGGATGAGCAGCTGTGCTTGGTTGCTGAGCTGGCAAAGGAGGCCAAAGTATAAGTTTAGGTTGGGAATCGTCATCCTCTTGTTCAGCTCCTCTTTGAATGATCGGTTGAAAAACACCTGTTTTTCCAGCAACTTGCGAAGGAGTTGAGACTTGTACTTCAACGTCTTTTATGTCATAACCACATTCAGCACAAAAAAGATCTTCTGCTTTATTCAGATTTTGACATTCAGGACATTTCTTAAGAGAACCCCCACAATACTTGCAAAATTTCGAGGTTGAACGTATTTTTCTAAAACAAATAGGGCACTCACTATTTACGCTCATTCTGTTCATGAAACTCTGGCTATGTATATTTATATTCATATCTGTAATGTAGTTGGATTTTCTTCTGAGTTTAAATAATAAAATATAGATAATAATACAATGGCAAAAGTCTTGCGAACAGAACTAATTGAAGTGAAGTTCAATAAGGAGTTAAGTAGTCTTTGCCATCAGACTAAGAACCTCTATAATCGAGCAAATTTTCTGGTAAAAGAGCAGAGGAAAACTATGGGAAGGATTCCTTCCTACTTTGACCTTGATCGGGTGCTAAAAGGAGAAGAGAACTACAAACTCTTGCCTGCTCATACTGCTCAACACACGCTCAAACTCCTTACTCGCAACTGGAAGGCTTATTTTCAAACGATAAAAGAATGGAAGAAGAATCCCAAGAA
>JAGLOH010000063.1 GCA_023139025.1 Candidatus Heimdallarchaeota archaeon
CTGACTGGGCGTAATGAAACAGGTCTTCAACAGATTTGTAGCAAGTTGAAATCACTAGGGTGTGATTCCCATTATGGTGTGGGGGATGTGGGTATTGAAGCCGATGTGGAAAGACATTTTCAAGATGTCAAAAAGAAATTAGGTGGTATTGATGTTCTATTTGCTAATGCTGGCGTTGGTTATTTTGGGAATCTTGAAGATTTAACAATTGAACAATATGATTCTCAGTTTAATACAAATGTTCGTGGAGTCTTCCTTTGGATTAACAAAGTTTTACCTCTATTAAGGAAACAAAATAGTGGTCATGTAATTGTAACTTCATCCAATTTAGGGATGAAAACAGGAGCTAGATGTAGCCTTTATGCTGGAACTAAACATGCTGTACAAGCTATGGTCTGGTGTTTAAGAGATGAACTAAAAGGTACTGGAGTAAAAGCAGCTACTATTAACCCTGGTTCAGTTGACACCCCTTGGTTTGATGGAAAAGAAGTCGATAGAACCAAAATGTTAGCGGTTGAAGATGTTGCAAAAGCAGTGCGTTTCATTATAGACCAAGATGAGACTAGTGATATAGATCATATTCTGCTTTTGCCAGGGAAGGAGTAACCTTTCCTTCTCTATCTTAATTTTTTTAAGTGCTCTTTTTTTGTATCTCTTATGTTAGATGAGTACAAAGTGGTTCTTTTTAATCCAAATGATGTATCCAAACAATTACTTGATGCTTACTTAGTTTTCGATGAAGAAATAACCCTAGAGTTAGTCTCTGAACAAGGTCTAACCTCAAAGGAATCACGCAAGAAGAATCTTAAGGTTCAAGATCCTACAAGAGATATCAGTCTTTGGCTCACTACCATAAATGTGAATGATGGTTTAGTCGTTGTTGGTTATTCAAGAATATCTATTCTCAATAAAAACTCACCAGCTTATAAGCAAAATGGGCATATTGCAAGATGTTCAATTCTAGTACTTTCGGATTATGCTAATAAGGGGATAGGTTCAGTTCTTCTAGAAAAAATTCATGAAAAGGCAATAGAATGTGATCAAGTAACAGATTTAATGTTTCATACTTTTAATGAATCTGGTTATTCTTTCTTAGAAAAGAAAGGAGCAAAACTTGTTCTAGAACAAAATAGATCTTATCTGAATTTATCTAAAATTGATTTGAACTTAATGAATAAGTGGAATACCATTGGAGAAAAGTTAGCAGAAGAAGAAAAAATAGACATGGTTGAAATTGAAGGCTCAATTCCAGAGCAGATAATTGAAGAATACGCTTCTCTCTATACTGAAATAATGAGCCAACAACCTTTAGGTTCTCTACAACTTCGTAATGTAACAACTCCAGATGTTCTTAGGTCAAGAGCTGAACACATGAAAAAGACCGATCAACATTGGCATACTTTCCTAACAATTGAACATAATGGACAAATAAGTGGAATGACTGAATTTCATTATAGTTTCAATCAACCTGATATGATTTTTCAATTACTAACAGGAGTTAAAGATGAATATAGAAAACGTGGTATTGGAAAGTGGTTGAAAGCAAAAATGCTTTTTTATATGATTGAAAAATATCCGGAAGCTAAATTCATTGAAACCTCAAATACTGTAAATAATGAAGTTATGGTTTCTATAAATAGGAGAATGGGATTTTATGACAAGGAACCTCTAAAATTCTATGAATTAAAAATTATATAAGATAGTTTTCTCATCTAAACTGCATACAGTTTCTTTAGTAGAACTTCTCGCGATAGAGATTGAAATGCTCTTTTTACTCCAATACCCTCAATGGCTATTGTTTCATAAACAGGTATATTTGCTCCCAAATCAAGAGCATCTACCAATTCTTTTTTTGGCATTGCATCAGGAGCATCTCTCTTGTTAAGTGCAATAACAATGGGCGTTTCTGTTCCAATTTTATCTCCCAGTTCATTTTTCAGTTCCTCAGCAGATTCTACATTATCTGCTAACATTGCTCGAGATGAGTCTGCTACAAATAGTAATCCATCCACTCCCTTTAACACCAGAGACCTTTGATGTCTATGTCTTCTTTGTCCTGCTACTGTGTATATGTCTAGTATCACTGAAGATGTTGCCATAAAAGGACTGAAATCAAAATAGATAGTTCTTCCTGATGGATCTTCTATGCTATTCAGTCCCCCCTTCTTTATTCCAGTAACATCGGTGTGAAGTTTCTTCAGTAGTGTAGTCTTGCCAGCTAAGCTTGGTCCTACAAAGACCAACTTAAAATGCATTTTTCCTGATGCGTCTTTTCTCATCTTTTCCTCATCAACTTTTCAATGATGTCTCCGTATGTAAGGCCTTCTTAACTTTTTTCTCTCAATACAATTAGAACATAATCATTTTCAGGAGCAACTAAAATTTCTCCATGACTTGTATCTAGGGTGAAGAAATTCAATTCTCCTTCATTTAGTTCAGTAACAACTGCCTTTGCCCTACCTACAAGTGATGCAACTAGAGCTGACACATTTTCTCTCATTTCCATGCTAAGATTTTGTGTGCTAGAAATTGGCAGTCCATCATTACTAGTGATTATTACTCCCCTTACTCCCGGATGCGACTCTAAGGATTTTAAAGTCTCTTCAAATTGTTTTTGTGATATCATTCGATATTCTCCTTTAATTCGGTACCAGTTTAATTAATTTTCTTTAAAGATATTAATTCTATTATATACTTATTATGAATCATTTTTAAAAACTTATGATAGTTTTCAGTATCAAGAAATGTTTTTCTGGTTAGTTCTTATAGTTTTTTAAATGTTAAAAATAACAATTCACCAAAATATACATTAAGGTCAAAAATTTCTATAAATTAATCGAATCATTACCCATGTTGTTTCTAATGACAGTTGACGAAAACATAATCGAGGAGAAGAAAAAGGTTCTCTCTAAACTTCGTTTTCACGATATTTCTTTTACAAATAGGATGATAGATGCCTTCATGAATGTTCCTCGGGAAGAATTTGTATTAGAAAGACATAGAAACAGAGCTTACGTGGATACGCCCCTACCCATTCTCTCAGGGCAAACAATTAGTGCAATCCACATGGTTATGATTTATATTTCTCCTAAATGTACTGATCCAAAAGTAGGAGATAAAATCCTTGAAGTTGGAGCTGGAAGTGGATATAATGCGGCCATGTTCGCAGAAATGGTAGCTCCAAAAAATTCTTCTAATCCTGGTCATGTTTATGCTAGTGAGATAATTCCTGAACTTGCTGAGTTTGCTAAAAAAAATATTGAAACAACAGGTTATTCTGATCTCGTAACAATTATTCAATCAGACGGTGGTTTGGGTTATCTCGAAGAAGCTCCTTATGATATTATCTCTGTTGCAGCGGCTAGTAAAAGAGTGCCTCCTCCTTTGTTAGAGCAGCTGAAAGTAGGTGGGATTCTTGTTTTACCCCTTGGAAGAATGTTTTACCAAGAACTGGTTATAATAAAAAGAGAATCTGAAGACAAATATTCGGAGAAAAAAATGGGTGGAGTTGCATTTGTACCCTTAACTGGAAAATATGGCTAATTTTCTTCTTTTAGGCAAGTTTTTTAACTAAAATATAGAAATTAACATGCTAGGTGAACACTTATGGGTGTCAAAAAAATAAGCGATCTTTTTCAAGGAACCCCCATCGATTTAGACCATCTGAGACAAAAGAAGTTAGCAGTGGATGCTTACAATATAATCTACCAGTTTCTAGCTTCTATTCGTGGATATGATGGAGGTCTCTTAACAGATTCAGAAGGAGTGGTAACTAGTCATCTATCTGGTCTGTTGTACAGAAATGCAAAATTGATTGAAAAAGGAATTCAGCTAGTCTATGTTTTTGATGGAAAACCATCCCAACTAAAGAGAGAGGAAATTAAAAGAAGAGCTGCAGTCAAACAAAAAGCTAGAGAAGAACTTGAAGAAGCATTGGAAAGAGGTGATATGGAAAGAGCTCGTACAGTAGCCCAAAGAACTAGTAAACTTACAAAACCTATGGTTGAGGATAGTAAGAAACTTTTATCCCTAATGGGAATTCCTGTAGTTGAATCACCTCAAGAAGGTGAATCACAAGCTGCTTATTTAGTAAGAAAAAACAAAGTTTATGCTGTCGCATCTCAGGACTATGACAGTTTACTTTTCGGTTCTCCTATTTTGATAAGGAACCTTACTTTATCTGGAAGAAGAAAACTTCCTCGAACTAATAGGTTCATTACAATAAATGTTGAACTCTACAATCAAAGAGATTTACTTCAATCTCTTGAAATCACAAGAGAACAGCTTATTGATCTATCCATTTTAATTGGTACAGACTTCAACCCAGATGGTGTCAAAGGAGTTGGACCCAAAACAGCTTACAAATATATTAAACAACATGGAAACTTAGAAACAGTTCTGGAAAATGAAACCAAAATAGTGTTTGATGCTGATTATGAAGCAATAAGAGACATTTTCCTTAATCCTCCACTAGTTGAAGATGTTAACCTAAAATTCAAATCGATAGATGTTGAAGGAACAGTTGAGTTTCTATGTGAAGAGCGCGGATTTGCAAAAGAAAGAGTAATTAACACTCTCCAAAGAGCAAAGAAAGGGCAAGAAACTGCTTTGAAGCAGAAAAGTCTTGACGCATTTTTTGGTTGATGATTCAAATGTCTTCTAAATACACAATTTTTGTTAAACTTGGTTCGAACAAAGATTTATCAAAATTGGAGTTATCTGTTTTGTTAAAAAAATTAGGTGTAGAAGATGTTGCTTTCACTGAATGGATGGATTATATTCTATTAAAGCTAAACAGAAATAATTTTACAAAATTCTTTAAAATTCTCGACTATACTGGGAGTATAGTAAAAGCAGGATACTTGAATTCTGAAGTGAATATTGATAAGGAAGACATCTGGAAACTGAAACTAAAAGATCATTTAATTATGAACATAGAAAAATTTTCATCTGAGAAAAATAAATCATTAAAAATTGCCTTGGATGTTCAAGCAAAAAACATCGAGTTACGTAATAGGATTATCAATTTCATCAGAACAACTATCATAAATTATTCAAAAGAAGTGAAGATTCAAACAAAGATTATTGGAATGAAAAAAACCTATTCAGAGATAACACCTTTTCAGTTTTACAAGGAGAATTTTTCCAAGAGAGGATTTGAAGTAATAAGTTTCAGCATAAAGTCCAAACTTATCTTTGGTATAACAAAATGGGTTACTAATCCTTTACTAGATATAAAACAAGATGAAAGGCGTCAAACAAGACTTTTTACTCATGGAACATCAATTAAACTAGCTCGAACACTTGTTTTTCTCTCTGAGGTTTCTAAAGATGGATTGTTGCTAGATCCCTTCTGTGGAACAGGTACTATACTTATTGAAGCACTTAAACGAAAAATGCAGACAATAGGTGTGGATAAAGACCCTAAATGCTTCAGAGCTTCTAAGGATAATCTCAATGCTTTCAGTCTTCAATACCCTGCAAAAGCAAAAATGAAAGACAAATGGGTAGTTTATAGTCAAGATTCAAGAGATTTGGGGAAAATTTTGAAAGAGAAAAATCTTGATACTATTGTCACCGAACCATATCTTGGACCTTTCTTGAAGCAATTACCTTCAATTGAAGAAGCTAAAGAAACTATGAAAACTCTCGAAAAGTTATACATCAGAGTGCTGAGAGAATGTTCCAATCTTCTAAAGGATACTGGGAAAATTATATTCATACTTCCAGTATATCACTACTCAGATAAACTTGAAGTGCATCCCGATATAGAAAAAATAGCTAGTCAGTGTTCCTTAATCAAACAAGAATCAAGTAAATTTTTCCATGTTTCTCTCCCTTTACAAATAGGGCGAAAACACAATATCATTAATAGATATCTAACTATTTTCACAAAACAATTGAACGAAACAAGATGAAATTCTCATATTTTATTTTGTTATTTTAGTCTTCTCCGACGGCTAAAAAGTGCATGTCTTTGGTCATCGCTTGAATTCTACGTTTAGTTTTTGATATCCAGCCAACATGGACCAAGCCTTGATTTTCTAGTGTCATTAAAGCTTTATTGAGTTCACTATCTGAAAAGTCTCCATACATATCTCTTAATGAATTTTCTAAATCGTTTTCTATAATTACCCCTCCTCTTTTTTCGAGGATTGCTAAAATACACGATTTAAGTGGTGTAACCTTCCACATGTTGTTTTTGTTCATGAAATACATTTTCATGTATTTGTTTAAATGCCTTGTGATTGAGAAAAAAAACTGTTCTTAGTGTTCCTTTTTACATTAGGGAAGTTTTTTTGTAATACTAAACAAAGACTTCACGCAAAGCAAAATTTTTAATAGGTGTAATTTTTGAACGTCTTCAGTCATCATGAATGCAAGAAATAGGATATACCTGATGTTCTTTTTGGCTATAGGAATAATTTTCCTTATTATAGCTATAGTCCAAGGTCAAATTTTGAGGTACGAAGCAATCAGTTCATTTACTGACTTTGTAATGAAAGATTTCTTGAGTACATATGTAACTGGTTTTCCTAATCCAATAACAGGATAGGATAAGTGATTAGAAATGGCTACAAAGCAAATAAAACCTATACTTTCGACTATATTTAGGCCTATTCAAGATCATAGAATTAGGGTTATTAGAACAATTGTACAAATTATAATGTTTGGACTTCTTAATGGTTTAATCTTTGGAATAGGAAGACTTCCAATACTCCTTCCGATAGCTTATCCAACTGGTGGTCCTTTCTCCACAGTTTGGAATGCTTTTGAAGCTCTACAATACCTTCTTACATACTGGATATTTCCATATCTAGCACTTTCTGTATTCTTGCTATTTGGATCAATTTTTGGAAAAACTACCTGTGGGTGGGTTTGTCCATTTGGTTTCTTTCAAGATTTATTTAGACTGATTCCTATTAAGAAAAAGCGTGTATCCCGTCCAACTAACAAGAATTTAGGTAAAATTGGAACAACAATTCTTGTTTTTATCTTAATAATGTCTTTCATAATTGGTATCACATTCAATAATAGCGGTGTAAAAACAACATTTGGAGCGGGTAAGGATATGCCTTTTAGCACCATAGACCCTTCCTCAACACTTTTTGCAACGCTGTATTATTACCTATATTGGGGGATGCAAAACGCTTCTTTTGGAGCAGAAATAGGTCAATGGAAATTCTTATTCTTCTTACGTATATTTATTTTCATCATTGTGCTTGGATTAATTACAGTATATCCAAGAGCTTATTGCAGATGGCTATGTCCAACAGGTGTACTTCTAGGACTTTTCAGTCGATTCAGTATATTTGGTCTTAGAATAAACAAGAACAGATGTACAAGTGGTTGTGATAGTTGTGAAAAAGCATGTCCAATTCAAGTCCCTATTCTGACGTATGATAAAGATGTTACGAATAAGATGTGCATCAATTGTGGTGAGTGTATTGATGCATGTAAAGAAGGGGCATTAAAACTAACATTTAGAATCTAGTTTTAGCAATCAAACCCCCTTTTTTATCTATTTTTGCTTGATTCTTGTTTCATTAAAAGATTCTATGATTATATATAGTTAATTAGTTATATTTTATTGCTAACTAGGAAGAAAACAAACCATTATATAGTTACAATTTAATCAAAAAATAGTTAAAAAATAATCTACAGTCTGAGGAATTATCAATGGTTGAAAAAGAAATTACCCTAAGGGTAGCTGAAGCTAAACAAAGAGATGTTGGACGAGGTAAGGTTAGATTAGACAGCATGGCTATGTCCAAAATTGGTGTTTCCACTGGAGATATTGTAGAAATAGTCGGAAAACGTTCAACAACAGCTGTAGCATGGCCTTCATATCCTGAAGATCTCAAAAAAGAGATAATTAGATGTGATGGTGTTATTCGCAGAAACGCAGGAGTTTCTCTTGGTGATAAAGTAGTCGTCAAGAAAGCAAAAGTTAGTGTTGCTAGACAAGTAACTCTTGCTCCTGAACAAATGTCAGTCAATATTGATTTTAGCTTCGAAAATTTTGTTAAAAGAAAATTGTTAGGTCAACCATTATCAAGAAAAGATACTGTACTAATTCCAATCCTTGGAAGAGCAATACCTTTTAACGTAGTTAGTACTGTGCCTTCCGGAATAGTTGTAGTAACAGAAGGTACTCAACTCAAAGTAGCTGAAAAGCCATTAGTTGAAGGCGCAAAAACTGCCCCAAGTATTTCTTATGAAGACATAGGAGGACTTCATCAAGAAATTCAAAAAATACGTGAAATGGTAGAGCTTCCACTTAAATTTCCTCAATTATTCGAAAAACTAGGAATTGATCCCCCCAAAGGTGTGTTGCTGCACGGACCTCCTGGTTGTGGAAAAACATTGATTGCAAGAGCAGTAGCTAACGAATCAGAAGCTCATTTTATTGTGATAAATGGTCCAGAGATTATGTCCAAATTCTATGGTGAATCAGAACAGCGTCTGAGAAGTATTTTCAAAGATGCGGAAGATAATTCGCCAAGTATAGTTTTCATAGATGAGTTAGATGCTATTGCACCAAAGCGAGAAGATGTTACTGGTGAAGTTGAACGACGAGTAGTTGCTCAATTGCTAGCTCTAATGGATGGGCTCATTGCTCGAGGACAAGTTATTGTTATAGGGGCTACTAATCGGCCAAACGCGGTTGATCCTGCGCTGAGAAGACCTGGAAGATTTGATAGAGAAATAGAAATCCATGTTCCTGATAGAGATAGTAGAGAAGAGATTTTACTCATCCACACAAGAGGTATGCCTCTCGCACAAGATGTTGAATTAAAAAAACTTTCTGATGTAACTCACGGTTACGTTGGAGCTGATTTGGAAGCTTTAAGCAGAGAAGCCGCTATGAAGACTCTAAGAAGAGTTCTACCATCGGTTAATCTTGAAGAAGAAAGTATACCCTCAGAAGTCTTAGATCAACTTGAAGTAACACATGAAGATTTTGTTTTAGCTTTCAAAGAGATTAC
>JAGLOH010000630.1 GCA_023139025.1 Candidatus Heimdallarchaeota archaeon
ATTCTAAACATTCCGTTGCTGTTTATATTACTGCGTCTCATAATCCACCTACAGACAATGGAATTAAGGTACTAAGAAATGGGAGAGAATTTACACTCCAAGAGCAAAATAATATCGAAGACCTAATTATAGAAAGAGATGAAAATACAAAACTCATTCATCATGAAGCCTGGGACAATATTGAACCACAATTAGAGGTTCTAGATGCAAACAATCAATATTTCAAAAGGATAACAGAAGCAGTTCAAATTAATGGAGAGGGAAGGAAGGTCATACTTGATTGCGCCAATGGTCCCATGTCAGAACTTGCACCGTTAATATTAACACATTATGGATTCCTACCAACAACAATTAATTCGCATATAGATGGATCTTTTCCAGGAAGACTTGCAGAACCCAGTCCGGAAAATCTTACAACACTCATAGAACTTTGTAAGAAAGAAAATGTTCTAGGAGCAGCTTTTGATGGGGATGGGGACAGACTAGCTATCATTAACGAACAAGGAGAATTTGTTGAATTATCTAGAATAAATGCACTGTTGGCTACATATGCCATAAATGAAGGGGGACCTGGAAAGATTATAGTTAGTATAGATTCGTCAACTACAATTGATAGAACTGTAGAGAAAATAGGCGGAGAAGTTATAAGAACAAAATTAGGAGAACTTCACACAAAAGGTCAAGAGTTAATTCAATCTAATGAAAAAGTCATTTTCGCCGCGGAACCTTGGAAACCCATCTTTCCTAAATGGGGTTTCTGGATAGATGGACTATATTCTTTAGTTAAAATTTTGAAAGTGATTGTAAGCGGTAAAACTACTGTTTCTGATATAATGAAGGATATTCCATTACATATTGCTAAGAGAAATGCTTACCTAGTAGACCAAGAAAGGGTTGAAACTATATTCGATGATTGTAAAACCAAACTTAGATTTTCTCTTGAAAATGAAAGTAAAAAAGAGCTAACTATTGATGGACTACGTTATGATATGGATGATGGTACCTGGATCTTGATAAGAAAATCAGGAACAGAGCCTAAAATAAGAATATATCATGAATCCCCCACTCAGAATCGTTTTGAGTGGATTGAAAACAT
>JAGLOH010000631.1 GCA_023139025.1 Candidatus Heimdallarchaeota archaeon
CATGTATCAGTCCTCCAAAGTGGCTCAAATCTATGTGTGCAACATCCAAAAATGAACCTGAGAAAGTTGACATACCTGCCACAAGATCTACTCCAGTTAATGTGAATGGTAACCCACTCAAAATAGCATGAACAAGCAATAGTGCCATTATTCGGCTAAAGGAAAGTGTATTTGATATGAGTGCTAAAATGTGATCTATTGCATCCATTATTCCTTCTGATTTAGCATGAAGATATTCCAAAACAAGAAGAACTGGAATTAAACCAGCAAAAAACACTAACCAGGACGGAACCTGTCTAACTGTGAAATTGAACGCACTCCAATAAATTCCAGCTTCTCCAACAATAATATTGTAAAGTAGAGCGAAAATTCCCACATATATAATAGATAATGAGAGTGGTGCTCCCCAAGATGCAAAGCCGTGACCATATCTAATATTCTGATAAACTTTCAACAGTATTCCAAGTTGAATCATTAGAAAACCTAAGAATAGTGCAACAATGAGAAACAGTTTTGTTTCTTCAAGAGGATTAATTATTGGAATCCAGTTAATACCTGCTTTATGCATTAATTCTGGAATGAAATGTTCATCTCCAAGTAATGATCCGAAGAAGAATCCAAAAATCGTTGAAGATGCACCGCAGAATAGAAGAAGTTCCGCACCTGAATAAAGATATCCTGTAATGGATTCATCAGGTTCAATTTTCTTTTTCTTTTTCTTATATAGTAAGAATCCCGCTATTAATGAGAGTAGAATTCCATGGGCTATATCTGCAAACATCAAACCAAATAATAATGGAAATGTAAATCTCATAATTGAATAAGGATCAACTTGTTTTGAGTTTGGCGGTCCTATACCTCCTACTATTCCTCTTACTGCACCAAATATTTTTCCTCTTTTTGTTATAGCAGGGTTAACCAAAGGAACTTCAGGATTTTCTGTTATTTCCAGCTCAAATGCTAAGGAATCTATACTTTGCTCTAATTGTTTTAAAACTGGTTTGGAAATCCATCCCCAAAGAACGATCTTTCCTTCTGAAACTTGGCATAACTCTATAGTGTTTAATCTGTTGCTTTCCGCCGAAATTAGT
>JAGLOH010000632.1 GCA_023139025.1 Candidatus Heimdallarchaeota archaeon
CCAATCCAGGAATTGCCAAACACATAAGTCTCACATCATCATTTTTACTTCATTAATTAACTGTTTTGTTAAGAGTACTTTTTTGAGGATAGAAAGAACTTTTTTTGATGGGTATTTTTCTATATTTTGTTTTAGAAATATGAATAGTTAATTGAATTTTACCGGGTTTATATAGCATTTTAAGGATTAGATGATGAGAGATTTGGACACACAAACTGCACAACAAAAACAAGTTCACCCTCACTCTAGCTCAGCTAAGGTAATGAGAAACTATCAGGTGGTGCTGAAGTGTGTTGACCAATCCCAACGAGAAGAGATAAACCAAAGAATTAGAGCATTAGAAGAAAGACAATTTTCTCTCCTTACTCATAATGTTGTCAAGAAAGCGGTAGAACTCTACAAATCCAACTCTAAAGAAAAGTTCTTCATTCGTAAATTAGGTAAAGCTGTGGGAATGAACCCTAATATAGCAGAGAGCGCGTTCCACTGGCTCCAAATAGCTGTCAAAGGGAAGATTGACAAAGAAAAGAAAGTGCAAGGAATGTTAGGCTTTCTCCTTAAGAATCCTCAACAGTTGATAGAATGGTTAATTTTTGGTCGTTCTCCCTATACTGAACATAGTCTGGAGAAGTATTGGAAACTGAAAAGAAGATATATTATCAATTTACTTGTCAACGCTAGAACACAAGCGGATTCATATTGGAGAAATAAGAAAAAGAATGTGTATACTTCTGCAAACCTAAAACTTAACCACATCCTTCCCTCATATGCTCAACTAGATGTTCTCCAAGCAATCGATGATGCGCTGTTCTACTATACTCACGAATTCTCGAATAAATCTAAACTTACCAAGAACCAGCAAGCATTTCTCAACAAAATCAAATTGTTAAAGAAAGAACAAACAACAGTTGTTCCCTACCTCACTTCATGGATCAACAGTCCTCAATCTTCTCGATGGAAAAGTCTCAAAGAACTCTCAGAACAACTAGCTCAAGTGCTAGGAAAGCCTACTCGAAAACTCTTTTCAGTTATTAGGCTGATAGTAGTTTTCACACTCTTTGATCATTATATGCAGAGTGTCCCTCAGTTA
>JAGLOH010000633.1 GCA_023139025.1 Candidatus Heimdallarchaeota archaeon
ACTGATTCAGAACTTGTAGAAAGAGCAAAAGATAGAATGGAAAAGACTCAAGCAGATTTTGTTATTGCAAATGATGTTTCAGAGGAAAAGACAGGTTTTGAGAGTGATTTTAATAAAGTTGCCATGATAGGAAAAGGCAGTAAATTAGAGTGGGTCGAAGGAACAAAAATAGACATTGCAAAGAAAATATTCGATTTTGTTCTTCAATAAAAATTGTTTAAGGAAAATGTTTTTACATATACTAAGAAATGTTATAATATGAGTACTGTAATAAAGACTAAAATCACATGTCCAAATTGTGGCAATATAGAACAGGTTGAGATGCCTGATTATGTTTGCATCAGAGTTTACAAGTGCCCTTCATGTGAAAAAGTATTTCATCCTAAAGAGGGAGATTGTTGTGTTTTCTGTAGTTATGCTGAAGACGATTGTCCTTCTAAACAAGTAGGAGAAGATTTTGGTAATCAACTCAAGATCTAACTACGGGTGTAAAAGAATACTTGAAGTTTTCAGGTAAGTATTCCTTTAGATTTTTCAAATTTTTCAACATAGCGTGAAAATGCATTAAATCAGGTAAATTCACTGCTTCGTCCAAGTTTATCCATTTGAATTCTGAATGTTCCCATGTTAGTTTTACTTCACCTTCTAGATACTTACAGTAATAGGAAATGAAAACCATTGGAAACTCCTTTCCTCCTCTATAAAAGAAACCAGTATCCAAAGGTAAAATGACTTCAACTTTCAATCCAGTTTCTTCTACAACTTCTCTTAAGATTCCATCTACGGGAGATTCTTCAGCTTCTAATCTTCCAGTTACTACTTCCCAGGTTTCAGGTTGAAAATCTCTCTCTTTTGATCTTTTCATTATTAGTATCTTGCCGTCTTTTTCAATAACAGCGGCCATACCGACGTAAACTTTTTTCATAAAGACTATCTAATATTTCTTGTTTTTAAATTAATCTGTAAAATCCTAAGGTAAAAAGATATAAATTACTGTTTAATTATTCTAGGCACGGTAGAATAGGAAAAAAAAGGAAAAAGGAGAAAGAAATTACTCTTTCTTCCGTCTAAACATTAAACTAAAATCC
>JAGLOH010000634.1 GCA_023139025.1 Candidatus Heimdallarchaeota archaeon
GGAGAAAAAGGACTATTAGACTTTTTGAAACAACTCTCAAGTAAATCTCATTTCTTTGATTCAGAAGAAATAAAACATTCCTTCTTACCTTGTGATATAGGTTTAAGTTTTGCTCCCTTTATAAAAGAAATTTTCGATGATTTAAGATCATTTCTAACTGCAATTCAAGACATCATTCTAGACCAAATCAAAATAGTTTCTACTAACTGGCCTTTTGAAGAAGGAAGCGAATTTGCAAAAAGCTTAGAAATCAACTTTCCTATCATTCAAGGTCCTATGGCCAATATTACAGATAAGACTGATTTTGCAATTAAAGTAGCAGAAGAAGGAGCGTTGCCAGTTTTAGCTATGGGAGGACTATTGAAAGAAGAAACTGAAGAACTATTCGCAGAATTCAACTCGAAATTTCCCAAAAACCAGAATTATGCAGGAGGAATAATCGGACTCGAGGTAATGAAAGAGAGACGAGAAGCTCATATATCTCTAATGGCTAAGAACAAAACTCCCTTCTGTCTAATTGCTGCAGGATCTATTCAACTAGCTACTAGAATTCAAAAAATGGGGATGAAAACTATCCTTCATACTCCAGCTTTAAGCTTATTCAAGGAAGCTATAAAATATGGTCACCAACATGTAATTTTAGAGGGCTCTGAATGTGGGGGGCACATAGGAATTTTTACATCCTTAACGCTCTGGGAATCAATCTTACAGTATCTCAGTAATAATGCAAATCAGATATCTGAAAAAATTAATATTGTATTTGCTGGTGGTATTGGAGATGAACTTGGAGCTGCTATGGTAGCTGGAATGATTGGAAATCATCTAGATTTGATAAATCCTGGGATTCAGATGGGAACAGCTTATCTTTTCACTGATGAGATTGTAAAAACAAAAGCTCTCACTTCATTATATCAAGAAAAACTTCTTGATTCAAATATCACTAGAGTCATAGGTTCTACAGTTAATACCCGTGCACGTGTTATACCTTCTGAATTTGTATCTCAAACAATTGAAAATGAACAAATTTGGATTAAAGAAGGATTATCTATCAGCGAAAGAAAGAAACTCTATGAGAAAGATAATTT
>JAGLOH010000635.1 GCA_023139025.1 Candidatus Heimdallarchaeota archaeon
GATGACCTGTTGATAAAAACGACAGAGTTCACAAAGCAGATTCATGAGGAAATAGACGAGATTACCGACCCATGGGGTATAAAAGTGAGCGCGGTAGCTATCAGCGATGTCCTACTTCCGGTAGAAATGCAGAGGGCAATTGCAAAGCAAGCAGAAGCCGAAAGGGAGAAGAGAGCCAGAATCATCGTTGCCGAAGGAGAATATGTCGCCGCAGAGAAAATGGCGCAGGCCGCAGAAGTCTACGGCAAAAGCCCGATTACACTAAAGTTGCGAGAGCTTCAAACACTAACAGATATAGCACGTGAAAAGAATCTGGTAGTAGTTACTTCAACAACTGACCTACGTGAATTGGGGAACATAGTTGCTATGTCCCGCGCAAAAACAGGGAAAGAAGAATAGTTTAAGAAGAAATGAGTTTATGTGTCAAGTACGCGTTCAAAGTCATTTTATAACTTGTGATTCATTAGATGTCTATTTTTTTATTTTCTCTTCATATCCCCCAATACTAATCTAACCAAGGATAGATTTGAACCCTTGCGGCAGTGGAGATGTCACCCGTATAATTCCCCTTTTTCTTTGAAAAATCCTTTACTCTAGGAAATCATATTAGGATTTAATTGTCATATTTTTCTATAGAAAGTTTTAAGGAAAATAACTTTAAAATGAAAGAAATAAATGAGAGCGAGGTTCTAGCAAAAATTCGAACTTTACTTGCTTTAGAGAGAAATTTTCTAGCAGAAGAAAGAACTGCTTTAGCTGAATTTAGAACTGGTTTGGCTCTTGCAGTTATTGGGCCTACTGTTGGTACAATAATGGTATTTCTTATTTCGATTTTTGCTTTGGAACAATCAAGGTTTTTGGATATATTGAATTTTACATTTTTTATTATTATTACAATTATTGGAATTTGGATAGCTTATAAATCTGAAATTAATTTAAAGAAATTGCGAAAAAAGAAAGTTATAATTAAGGATAGAATGTTGGAGGCTAGTAAATCTTCTAAAGAAATCTTTAGTCTTTTGTCTGATTGGTATGACCAATAAGTGTGTGAGTTTGCTGGTGGGGCCGCCCGGATTTGAACC
>JAGLOH010000636.1 GCA_023139025.1 Candidatus Heimdallarchaeota archaeon
CCATCAACAATTATGGAAGTACCAGTTACCCAGCTTGAAAGGTCACTAGCAAGATAGAGAACTGTTTTAGCTACATCTAATGGTTTACCTACACGATTAAGAGGTCGATCAGCAGCTTCTCGCATGAACTCTTCATCATCAACACCTAATTGTTTTGCTTCTCCTCGCAAGAGTGGAGTATCAATATCCCCAGGGCATACACAGTTGACTCTGATCCCATGTTTACCATGATCAATTGCCATAGCTCGAGTCATATTTACAACACCTCCTTTTGCTGCACAGTAAGCCACTGCATCAGATCCGCCTTTTATACCCCAGCCAGATCCATTGTTGATAATACTCCCCCCGTTACCTTTAATCATAATAGGGATAACCTGCCGAGAAAGCAAATAAATCGACTTCAAGTTAACATCAATTGTTAAATCCCATTCTTTTTCCTCTAAATCTAGAACAGTTTTTCGACGAATCACACCTGCGTTGTTGAAAAGAATATCAATTTTCCCAAATTCTTTGTGAATCACTTCAACAGTTTTCTTACAATCAGAATCAGAAGTTGCATCACATAAGAAAAACTTAGCTTTTCCTTCTGACTCATTAATTTGATTAGCAGCATTAGTACCATTTTTTTCATTAATGTCAAGTAGTGCTACAATAGCACCTGCTTCTGCAAGTAATTCTGCAGTTGCTAACCCGATGCCAGATGCTGCACCTGTAACAAGTGCAACTTTACCCTCCAAAGAAACCATGTTTGAAATCCGATTGTTTTTATTGTTCATGAGTTTTACTTCCTTAATTGCTTTTAATCCAATAATTTACTAAATTACTCGTCTAGCGGTGTATATGGTCCAGCTGTTTCTCCACCATCAATAGCTATTGCTTGTCCTGTAATATATGAGGCTTCTAATGAGGATAAAAATGCGAATAAACTAGCTACTTCCTCTGGGGCTGCATGACGGTTCAAAGGTATTTTTGAATTAACCACTTCCAACATTTCAGGTGTATATTCTGCTTTTTGCATAGGCGTAAGAACATAACCTGGACAAATGGCATTTACTCGTAACCATGGAGCAAATTCTAGAGCT
>JAGLOH010000637.1 GCA_023139025.1 Candidatus Heimdallarchaeota archaeon
CATTTTGATTTAGAATCTCAAAAGCCTGACCTATATCATATGGATGAACAATTGAAACTTCATGTGTTGAATTTCCTAAAATAGGCATGATATTTGTCTTTACTAACTTTTTTACTACTGGATAGAAGTGACGATCATGTTTTCCCAAGATTATAGGAATACGTAAAATACTTCCTTTAATCCCATTCTCTTCACACATCAGTTTTATCAAAACTTCAGCATTTAATTTTGATTTTGCATAAAGACCTTTAGGTTTGATTTGATGATTTTCAGTTGCTGGAGACTCAATAATTTTTCCATAAACAGCAGTTGTGCTAGCAAAAATAATTGACTTAACTCCATAATCAACAGCTACTTGAATGATGTTATTCGTTCCTTCAAAATTTACTTTGGCAAAATTCTTCTTCTTAACTTTTCTATGAACAGCTGCTGCAAGATGCCAAATAGTATCAATATCATTTTCTTTTAGAATTTTGATAATGGATTGTTTATCTGTTAGGTCACCAGTTAAATAATTAACACTTGGTATCGGATCTGAAGGAGTTTTTCTTACCATACCATAAATGTTGGTGTAACCTTTAGCTTTAAGGTAATGTAGAACTCCTATTCCTGTACATCCGGTAGCTCCAGTAACTAATATCCTTGGCATCGAAATAAAAAATAACAAGTAATATAAAATTCTTCTGCTTATTCTTTTGGTTATTGTATTAGTTGAAGAGACAGAGGTCCAAGTTTTTTCAATTCGTCTACAAACTCAGTTACAACTTCAGCAAATTTATGACCTTCTGAGGCAGAAACAAATTCAAATCTAAGCCTATTAGGATTAATTCCCATCTCTTCTAAAAATTTCTTTGTGAGCTTTATTCGACGACTAGCTTTATAATTACCAGATTTATAATGACACTCACCAAAATGACATCCAGAGATTAATACTCCATCTGCTCCTTTTCTAAATGATTCTAGAACAAATGCTGGATCAACTCTCCCTGTACACATGACACGAATTATCTTGATATTTGTAGGATACTTAATTCTACTAGTTCCTGCTAGATCAGCTCCAGCATAAGAACACCAATTACA
>JAGLOH010000638.1 GCA_023139025.1 Candidatus Heimdallarchaeota archaeon
ATCTTTCACAAGTGAAAAAACATATTCATTGTCTATATTGTTCATTTTTTTATGAAAAAGACGTAAGAAGAATACGTTTCCTAAGATGTGAAAATAGTAGTTATATGAAGATTTTTTATAAGCTATTTTAGGAATTTTGAATTCATAATCTGGATCAGTACCACCTGGACATAAAACCACTTTATCGACTCCTAAATTGTCCATAAGTGGAATTAGTTTCTCTGAATAAGCAAATTCTCCAAAAGCATGAGCATGACCATCTATAATCATTCTTACGACTTCCGAAATTATCGTTTTTCAGCGACATTAACCATTCTGGCTATTAATTTGAAGAAGTATTCTAATTTGTCAATAGAGGTTAACTTTGCAGATAGGGTGCTTTTATTTGCAGATATTAGAACCAAATCCTTCACAAGTTGGAAGAAGTATTCACTAACATAAGAATCATCTAAAATCTTCATAGCAAGTTTATCATTGTTAGTTCTTACGTTAACAAAGTTGATGATACTCATTCCAGTAACTGATTCGAATTCTCTGTTTCTTGTATCTTCCTTAATTGTAACATGTAGAAATAGTGGGAACACATGTATTAATTCGGCATCTATATGAACATCTTTGTCGCTTTCTTCCACTAATGTAATTCTTTGAGTTACATCATCTTCATGTTCAATAGGTAAATCAAATGAGTATTTTGTTAAGTAACCTGAAGATTTCTTAATATTATATGCGCCTACTTCAATTAGTTTTAGCATTATTGCTGTATCTCGATCACTTGGAGAATCATCTTTTTCTTCTCCATATTTTTCTCTATAATACTGCTCAGCTGATGTGATGTTTCTCTTGGATCGTTTTTTTGAGCTGAAGAATCGTGACATGGAATTCAAATTCTATTTAGTTGATTGTTCTTTTATATCTTTTGTACTGTCAAAGAGACTCCGTGACAACAAATTTATAAGCAAATCCACTTAAAGTAGGCGTGAAAGATTGTTGAGGGCTCAAAATGGAATTTAATATAGCTTTTATTGGATTTGGAGTTGTTGGTCAAGGATTAGCAGAAATCTTGATCGAACAAGAAGAA
>JAGLOH010000639.1 GCA_023139025.1 Candidatus Heimdallarchaeota archaeon
TTTCCCTTTTGTCCCTTTTTTTTGCATTTAACTATCAATATATTTTTAGAGTAAAATTATCATTACGTTATTGTAGATAAGTTGATTTGAATAACCATGATATCTAAAGGCGAACAAAAACGGTTTCTTAAGCTGCTCAGATCTAAGCATGTAATTGAACGCTTAGATTCACTTCATGATATGAAGAAGCTGGATTTAGGAGCTTCTTTTGCTTTCTCAGCTTTGGTTGATCTTGTCAACAAGGATCCTGACGATTTAGTTCGCATAAATGCTCTTGATATCTTAGCTGTTTTAGCTGGGGAATCACAAGAAGCCTTAGCTGTGATTCAAGATGCCACCCTTTCTGACATATTAGGAGTAAAGAAAAAAGCTGAACGCCTTCTGCTCAAAATTAAAGATGTTTTTGAAGATATTTTAGAACCTGATGAGGGACCTCAACCTCTCACTGATGAACTGTTCGAGAAAGTAGAGACTACAGTTGAATCTGAAGGAGAAATGCCTATACCGGTAATTCCCACAACTGTTCCTACTCCCACTCCAACACCTATCAGTTTTGACCATACTGAAGAGCTTAGTGATGATTTTGGTGCTGGAGAAACTGACTCTGGTATTTATGTCGCACAGCCTCCTCCTATGGCGCCAGGAGCCGTTTTTGGTGCACCTACTGGAAGTATACCTATGGCGCCAGGAATGAAGGAGCCAACTGAAGAGGACACAGCTGATGCTGCTGAGGAGGTAGCTAAAGATGTAGAACTAGAAGATTTATCTGAAGCCCCTATCCCTTCAACTTATAAGAATCTCCAAATTCTTCTTGACAATATCGAAGAAGAGGAAGACCAAGAAATTATCTCCTATGCTATATCTATGATTGAAGAGACTCTTAATTTTCTTACCAACCACCTAATGGAGATAATTGGTGTTGAAGAGGAATTGGATTGGAAGAAATTCATGGAATATAAATTCGAATCTGAAGAGATAACATTTATGGAGAAAATACTTGTCTTAGTCGCAGGAGGGATTGAATCAGGAAAACTTACCTTTGAAGATCTAGATATCCTCAATGTTCTCGGTTCTCTTG
>JAGLOH010000064.1 GCA_023139025.1 Candidatus Heimdallarchaeota archaeon
TACTCATCTTTCGCTTATTTTTGGATAAAATATTGGTCAGCAATTATTGTCCCGATAGCTTTCATAGGAATAGTCTATGCAATCTTTCGGAAGAGAATAAATCGTTCAGTTAGAAAAATGGTTATTTTCTTAACTAGACCTATAGTACCGAATATGGAAAAATGGAAACTGGTTTTCATCAATTTGTGGTTATTTACTAAAAATTCTTCAAATCTGATTTTTACACTATGGAAGGCAAATAAGAAAAGATTACTAATAAGTCTCTTAGGTTTAACAATACTAGCTTCAATAATTGTTACAAGTGCTACTTTGTTTGATTCGAAAAGAAATACTCTGATAATGCAATATGTAGAATCAGCCAATGTTAACCATGATAATAATCTCTCGCTTAGGTATAATTTCAATCTTGTAGAAACATCTGATGCTGCACAGAATTTTATCAACGAAAATTATACAGAAATGGCTATGAGTGTGATCATGAATCGCATAACGACATCAACATCTTTGTTTGCAAGTATTATATCGGGTTACAATTATGCTTATGAATCATATCTAATTTCATACAATTTCTCGAGTGGATATGACGATTATATGCCAATTACTTATCTTGGAGCTCAGGAGAATTATAGTTCTGTTATTAATCAACTAATTGTCGAAGGTAGATTACCTAGTCAGACAAATGAAGTGCTGATTTCATCTTATGCTTCAGATTACTATAACATCAATGTTGATGACGTTTTAGCCATAAATTCTACCTCAAATGCTGGTTTTGTAGACTTCTCTAAAATGAATCTTACAGTTGTAGGAGTATATTTTGAACCACCACATTCACTACTTGAGACTATCTGTGATGCTTATAACCTTCCATCAGATCCTATATCAAGTATATCTTATAGTTATCTTCCAACTCTAGTTACATTTACACCCTACTATTTAGAAAATTTCGAAAATGTATCGACGTATAGTTTTGATTTAATGGGAAGAGTACAATTCCGATACGATTTTAGTTCATTGAATCCTAAAGATTTAGAAGCGCTTATTGAGGAAATAAACCAAATTAGAGATGAAGGTCCTTTTAAGTTTGTTTTTGATCAAGATGGAAGCTGGGAAGTACTAGGAGAACTAGTTTACCTATTTGGAGAAATAGGATTTGAAATGCAAACCACACAGTTCTTGATAATATTCCTATCTATCCCTATTCTTTATCTAGCATTGTTCTTGACATTTGAGGTAAACGAAATATTTAGTACAAGTTTCGAGCAAGAAATCAGAATTCTAAGTTCAAAGGGAGTCTCAACGGGTATGATTACATTCATTTATTCCTCCATGAAATTCTTTGAATCATTAGTAGCTACATTCCTAGGTTTTGGAGTAAACATGTTATTACTCCCAGCATTACTCAAGATTAACAAATTCATTACATTTGAATCTCCTTTCTACTCTCTTAGTCTAGTAAGTTTACCCGCAGCAATGAGTGCAACTTTCCTGCTCTTGGTAATTATTTCTGTTCCAAGAATTATCATCATTTCTAAAACAAAGAAGAAAGTAGAGAAACCTCCAAAGCAATTTATTCAGTTAATGAAAAATATCAAATTCCACTATATTCTAACCATAGGATTTGGAGTAGGACTAACTGTCTTATCTTATTGGTTACTTAGCATTTATGCCTTTGATATTGTCTCATCAGGTTCAGCTTTGTTAGTAATTTTCATTTATCTTATGGGAATCGGAGTTATGATTGCTTTGCTTGGAACAGGATTACTTATCAGAGAAATACATAAGATTCTCATGATTGCTTTAAGTAAAACTGCTTGGGCTATAAGGAAGAATCTTTTCTCACTTTCACTGGTTGAGATTAGATCAGATATCAAACTATTCAACAACACTTTTCTAACGTATATAATATTGGTGAGTTTAGTTATACCGTTTGCAGTTTCACCAATGTTGATTCAAGATAAAACTATGGCAGAAGCATATTTCTATGGAGGAAGTGACATCTATATAACTAACTGGGATGACTATAATGCTTCTGTAGCTACTGAACTTCTAGGATATTCGGAAATCGTATCAATAACAAATGTATCTCAGATAAAAGGAAGTTACCATTGGAATAATTTTGAATTCTTTTTATTAAATGATACGGAAGACTATCTTTCCACGGCTTATAAGCCTAAGAAGAACCTGTTTGAAGATTGGGATTCTACAATTGTACAACTAAATAATTCAAAAAGAATGTTAGTATCAGAGCCATTTCATAAATATCTAGCAGATGAAGAGGATATCTACTATTTTGTGAGAGAAGGTCCAGTGAATGATACTTTAATTCAATTTAACATCGTATCGAATTTCAATTACTTCCCGATAGTTTATGATGAAGGTCCTGATGAACAAAATGATCCATATTTCCCCTCAGAAATATACTCTTTGGTAATGACTTTGGAGAGTTTTCTATTGATCGCTGATTTGATAGAAATAAACGAAAGAACATTTGAGAGATTGTTGATTAATATTAAAGATGGAGTGAATCAAGAGGAATTTGCAACTAAACTAAAGACAGATTTGGGACTTGAAGTTCAAACAACAAATGAAATGGCTGATGTAAGACTATTCAATATAATTCCTTTTTATTCAGTGTTAGTAGCTGAATTTGTATTTGGAATTATAATTTGTATAGCCGCTGTAGTATTTACTTCACTAAGTAATCCTTTGAAGATACTTCAACGAAGAGTTGTCAAACATGATATAATGAAGAAAATAGGCTTGCCAACGAATAGGATTATCTTTTTATCAGCAATGGAACTGTTTATAGCTTGTATACTACCAGGATTGGCAATAGGAGCTGCTGGAGGATATGGATTACTACGTCTATTTAGTTGGATATTCATAAGTCCGCCATATTCAGGTGGGTTGCCATTTAAAACTATAATACCATATCATGTGGGTTTGGTTATTTTCTTAGGAATTCCACTGCTATTCTATTCAATATTCATAGTATCGATGAAGAGGAATTTTGCTAAATATAGACCTAAAAATTTGGAGTGATGAAAGAATGATAACATGTAATGATGTGATAAAAGTCTATTATGATTCTGATACAGAACTTAAAGTTGCAGCGTTAAGAGGAATGGATTTGAAAGTGAATGAAGGTGAGCTTGTCTCAATCATAGGACCTTCAGGAAGCGGTAAGACCACCCTAGTAAAAATTCTTTCTGGTATAGAATTACCTACTAGTGGTGATGTAATAATCAAAGGAAAGGATTTTGGGAAACTAGATGAGTTTGAAAGAAGAGAATTTAGATTTAATCATCTAGGAATTATTAACCAATTCACTAGTGAAAATCTGTTCACACATCTAAGTGTTAGACAGAATCTCTTGATCCCAAAGAAACTATTTTTCCTGCCAAAAGAACAATCTAAGAAAGAGGTTGATGAACTACTAAAAATTCTGAATCTTAAACACGTTGAGCAGAATACAGTTGATAAATTATCAGGTGGAGAGGCAATGAGATTATCTATGGGTGTAGCCCTGTCAAAGAATCCCACCATTTTGCTCGCAGATGAACCTACAGGTCAATTAGATTCGATGAACACGCAAGATATGATAGATACTATCAAACAAGTCAATCTGGAAATGGGTAAAACGATTCTAGTTGTTACACATGATATTAGGTACAGAAATGTTTTCGAGAAAAGTTTTGTTATAAGAGATGGGAAACTTGCAGGTATTGGAAAGGATATTGGTAAAGATGAATTGGAATTTCTTTTACATGCTACAGAGTTGAACCGAGCCTATTTGGACTCATCTAATTATGTTAGAATTCCTGATGAAATCAAAGCTGTTACTGGGTTAGGGGAACTTGTAGAATTTGACACCCATCCATCACGAAAAGTAGGGCTTCTTTGGAATCCTGAAAAAGTTACTAGAGAAGAAGTCTACAATATTGTATCTAGTCCTTTAGATGACTTTGATGAAAAAATAGAACAGGTTTCCTTTGAAGAGGTTGAGAAGCTTCTGGGTAGAGAATTCATCCCACCTGAGAAATCTAAACCTATTGTGAAAATTAAGAAATTGTCTAAAGGTTACCAATCTAGAGCTGGTTATACAGAAGTGATTTCAGATCTTGATTTAAACATTGATAAAGGAGATTTTGTTTTTATTTCTGGTCCTTCGGGGGTTGGTAAAACCACCCTTCTAAATCTCATTGCTGGATTGATCAAACCAAACAAAGGATCTATAAAAGTACAAAATTTCTCTATAAGTGATTCAGGTGAAAAGCAAGTATCACTTTTTAGATTGAACAATATAGCATATATTACTCAACACAATAATCTGTTTAGTCCATTGCCGATTAAGGATAATTTTATCCTTCCTAATATATTCTCTAGAACTAAAAGAGATTATGACTATAGTCTATCTATAGCAAAGGAGTGTTTTATTGATCATAAACTTGATTCTTATCCTGGAGAACTATCTGAAGGAGAAAAACAGAGAGCTGCTCTAGCAACTGCTTTAACGAGAAGGACAAGTGTGATTCTTGCTGATGAACCATCAGCAAATCTGGATACAGACCTTGCACGATCTATAATGGATTTATTAATGGATATAGTTAGAATCAATCAAGCGACAATTGTCACTTGCTCACATGACCTAACACTTCTTCGACCTGGTTTTCGACACATTCGTCTGCTAGATGGTACTGTTCTAGAAGACAGTAGAGTCACTAAGAAAGATTTGAAGGAAATTGTTACAGAATACCTCCAAATCAAGAAAAACAAAGGAAAACGAAAAACCAAGAAGAAGTAATTTTTCTTCTTCCCAAATAGATTCTAAACCTTTTTATAGAACAATATACATATGAAATTTTAGACTTGTCTTCATTTTGAAGATTAAGTGGGTGAAAAACAAATTGAAAAAAATTGGTATTGTCACAGTGATATTGTTGATATTAACACCATTAGCTCTTCAGACATCTGCTGTAACCGTTCCTGATGGTTTCTATTTCCATCCTGAATTAACCGCAGGCGCTGTATTAGAATGGCAGTTAAAAAAGAATGCATTCAACTTTGAAGGCCTTGAAGATGTAGATTATGATATAGTTGCAGGAATTGAATGGGCTGTAGGTTCAGTATTTAAGTTAGTACTTACACAAAACCTCAATGATCTTGATTTAACTAATCCTGCGGAACTTTTCCAATATACTGGAAATTGGGCAGATTTTTATCTTGATGATGTTCTTATAACTGAAAACTCCACAGATATTGAATTCTTTGATTATACAACAGATCTCATCTATGGTGCATTTGCTGCAGGAACATTTCCGTTCATTTTACCATTAACCTATAGATATGGTTCAACAAATGAAAGTTTCTTTGAGCTCTTCTATAACGAACTTAAATTGAATGAAATTTCTGAAGAACCAGAACCAGGAGTTCAAGTATACTACACAGTAAGTCTTACAGAAAAGAAATTAGATGTTGAAACTGGGATAAATATTAATCTCTCAGAAGGAGGAGTTACTCTTAAAGGAGAAGTAACTGCAAATATTGTTTATGATTCTATAGATGGAGTACTTGAAGAAATAAGTATTTTTATGAAAGTAAGTGTCTTGGGATTCACAATAAAATACAACTTCCTCTTACAAAATATCACAAGTCCTAATAATCTGGCTTTTGAATGGATTACTGGTCTTGTTGCATTCTTCGGAATAGGTGTTATTGTAGTAGCTCTAAAGAAAAGGAGATAACCTCTCCAAATTTTTTTTATTTTGATAGCCTTAATACGAACATTTTTTGTGAAATTTCACTATTCATATTTCATTGACTAGTTTATCAATTTCATTTCTACAAGGGGCAGGAAAGATTAACAAATTGTTATACTTGGGCTTTGTCAAGCTTGCTATGACGTCTGATACCTCAGAAAGTTGTTTCAATTGACCTTCTTTCATTCTAATCATAATAGCATTACGATCAGTCTCTTCATAAGGAGTATAATATCTACTACCAAATTGATCTATATCCCAGCTGACAGTAGGATATCCATTTTTCCTTACAATGAAGTTGATTTTATCTGAATTTTCTAAAACTTTTGCTGCCATATCCTCTGTTAATGGAATGCTTTTGAACAAATTCCTACGAAGTATTTCATTTGCTAATTTTTTGATGAAATCATCATTTTGTTCTTTAGCTACAGAATAATGCAATTGCGTATATATCACATCATCAGTTAGCGTCATCAAAGTTTTCCAATTTGGCTTATCTGTAAAATCCTTCAAAAATGGAAGACTAGCTATGTTCTTCCCCTCATCGATTTTCTGAATTAATTGAGAAATGAAAAGTTTTAACATATACTCATAACATCTAACTGTTTTGTGGAAGTAAACTCTGCTAAACTGCATATACAAAGCTAGAACTACTTGCTCTATGGATTGTACTCCTTTTTCTCTAATAGTAATTGTTCCATCCTTTGTTAATTCCATCATATCAAATAATCGTTCAAGATTATACATTCCAAATGATACACCAGTTGCAACAGAATCCCTCATTAGATAATCAAGAGCATCTGCATCTAATTGTGAGTTAATGATTTGATTTTTAAACGGTTTATCATCAACACTTCTTCCCTGAATAAGATTGCCAATCCGCTTTCTATCATACCCTTCTTTTTCCAAAATTACAGCAATCTCTGATTCATCAGCAAGTACGATTTGTTCAGAAATATTTTCATGTCTTACAAAAACACCATATTTATTTTTACAATCAGAATCTTCATAGTTTTTACATAACATTCTTGTTGTATCTTCAAACATATGAGAGAATGGACCATGACCAATGTCATGAATTAAAGCAGTTAGACTTACTTGTTTTATTTCATCCCTAGTAAAGATATCTGGGTGTTTCTTATTGAGAAATTGACCTATCCTATTAGCAACATGATGTGCTCCTAAACTGTGCATAAATCTGCTGTGAGTAGCTGAAGGATAAGATGCCGAAACTCCCCCAAGCTGTATAATGCGCCTTAATCTTTGGAATTCCCATGTATCAATAATGTCAATTATTACTTTATCATAAATATCAATATACTTGTGAACTTGATCTGCAATGGATTTATAAACAGACATCATGTATTTTGAACTGATAGAGTTCATAACTTTTTTGTATGAACAGATATCTGGACAGCTTCTGGACAAATGTTCATATATTTTACTTCATAGTGTGTTATGAGAAGAATGAAAATAGCTATGATAGGAACAGG
The DNA here is from genome assembly GCA_023139025.1 of Candidatus Heimdallarchaeota archaeon. Taxonomy (GTDB): domain Archaea; phylum Asgardarchaeota; class Heimdallarchaeia; order Heimdallarchaeales; family Heimdallarchaeaceae; genus UBA460. The sequence goes on from JAGLOH010000064.1 coordinate 7,253, forward strand.
ATATGTTGGTCTGGTTACAGGAACTTGTTTTGCTAGCAAAGGTCATAATGTAATCTGTGTTGATGTTATTGAAGATAAGATAAAGAAAATTAACGAAGGTATTGCTCCCATCTTTGAAGAAGGATTGGATGAAATGTTACAAACCATGGTGTCCAAAGGAAAAATAAAAGCTACACTTAACATGAGTGAAGCAATAGCAGAATCCGAATTAATCTATATCTGCGTTGGGACACCTACACGAGAAGACGGTGCTTATGATTATACTTTTCTAAAGGATGCAGCACAGAAAATAGGCGAAGAATTAGGCAAAACTGAACAATATAAGGTAGTTGCTGTAAAGAGTACATGCTCTCCTGGAACAACCGAGAACCTTGTTAAACCAATATTAGAAGAAACTAGTCAAAAGATCGTTGGAAAGGATTTTGGTTTAGGAATGAACCCTGAGTTTCTTAGAGAAGGGGTTGCTATCAGAGATTTTTTGGAACCAGATAGAATAGTAATTGGAGGGGTTGATAAGAAATCTCAGGAGATGATAGGAAAATCTTACAAAGACCTTGATAGCCCTATTCTCTATGTTGATCCAACATCTGCTGAAATGATAAAAATTGCTGCAAATTCCTTTTTGGCTATGAAAATCTCATTCATTAATGAAATAGCAAATATTGCTGAAAAAATTGGGATTGATATAATAGACATTGCGAAAGGTATAGGTATGGATGACCGAATTTCAGACAAATTCTTAAGAGCTGGGCTTGGATATGGCGGTTCATGTTTCCCAAAAGATATTAGAGCTTTACATCATCAATCTGTTGAAATGAGTGTGCCTTCTGATTTACTTAAAGCTACCATGCAAGTTAATGAAGCCCAACCATTTAGAGCAGCTCAGATATTAACTGAAGAAATGGAAGATAGAACTTTGGAAGATAAGAAAATCGCAATACTTGGTATAGCTTTCAAACCTGATACAGATGATGTAAGAGAAGCAGTATCTATAACTTTAATCAACCATTTACTCGATAAAGGAGCTAAAGTTTTCGCTACTGATCCTAAAGCCATAAACAATTTTAAAGAAATCATAAGCCATGAGAATTTAACACTATCAAATAAGATTGAAGATATCCTAAACAGTGCAGATGCCTGTATTTTAGTTACCGAATGGAAAGAATATCTTGAATTAACTCCTGAATTATTTAAGAAACATATGAAAAATCCTCTACTTATTGACGGTAGAAGAACTCTTGATTATGAAAAATTCAGAGAAAAAGGAATAATATTTAGAAGCATAGGATTAGGGAAGTAAAAAATTACTCCTCCCTATACTTTGTTTTTAAGTACTATTTCTTGATTGTATTTTGGTATGATAAGACCTTTATGTTCCTCTCTTGGAACTGTTCTATCAGGTGTATGAACCATCACTTTTTTACCACTCAATTTATCGATGAATTCATTCAATGATTCTGAACTACTGTGTCCACTTATGTGAGCGGAAAATATATTTTGATGGTATCTCTTTTTAGCAATGGAATGACTGTTCTTGAGCGCAAAACCAAGTGTGTTGGGTGCTTGATACCCACAAATAAGTATACCTGTGTTTTCATC
>JAGLOH010000640.1 GCA_023139025.1 Candidatus Heimdallarchaeota archaeon
ATTCAAACCAAACATGAATTTTCATCTAGGATTTAACCAATGGAATTGGATTAGGGGACACGAAAAGGACAAATTAAGAGCAAGGTTTAGGGAAGGGAATTCTAAACTCAATCAAAAAATTGAAGAATATATTGCTAATAAAGATCGATTTGCTAAAACTTATCAGAGATACTATTTAAAAACTTACTTCAGTAATATGCAGGGTAGAAAGACAGAGGAAGATTATTTTCCAGCACAAACTTTTAAAAAAGCGATTGAATTCGTAAAGGATACGAAATATGTTGAAAATATATGTAGCGTTATTGATGAATTTGATCCACACGAGATCTGGGATCCTCCTGAGAAATATCTTGAATTCTATGTTGATAAAAATTACGACGGAAAAATGGTTATTCAACCTGCTTATAGTGGAAATTTAGATTATCTTAGAGAGGGAGAATTAGAGTATATGAGGGCTAGCTATGCAGGAGAGGTGTCTATGTGTGACAATTGGTTTGGTTATTTTATTGAAGAATTAAAAAATTTGGGTTTATACGATGATTCTTTAATTATTTTAATTAGCGATCACGGACATAGTATTGGAGATCATAATGCTACTGGTAAAATTCCAATGTTTATGTATCCAGAACTTGTGGATATCCCTCTTATGGTTAAGCCTCCGGGCAATTTAAATGGTCCAAAAAGAATTAAAAAATCTTACGTCTACGATCATGACATTTTACCCACTATCTTCGGCTTTTTGAAGAAAGATAAGCCAGCAGTGTTCGACGGCATAGATCTTTCAATCTTTCTTGATGATGGAGATCAATTAATAGAGGATCGTGATTATATTACATGTGGATTTAGTATTTGTACTTTGTATAAAGACGATCGCTACGCACTAATCACTAGTAATGATAAATCTTATCAGAAATTATTTGATTTATCTAAAGATCCAGAATGGAATGTTAATATAGCGAAAAATAATTCAGATATTTGCGATGAGCTATTTGAAAAAATCGAAAGAGACGCAAAAGGGGATCTTCTTTTGGAAGATAAACAATCAGAGGAACTTCAAAAACTTATTAGTCAATTA
>JAGLOH010000641.1 GCA_023139025.1 Candidatus Heimdallarchaeota archaeon
CAGGAAAAGTTAGAAAGCAAACTCCCAAAGTTGAAGGAAAAGAAAGACACAGTCCTATTCCCCGAAGGGGTCTAAGAAATAAATATGTTAAACGTGTTATTCTTGGTCGTTACGCTGGTCAAGCTCAGAGCATGGGAGCTAAACGTCGTTCCAGATAACCTCTTTATTTATTGAAAAACTGTTTTCAAATGAATGATCGAGATAAAGCTCTAGTTGAAATTAAAGAGAAGCTATTAATTTTAGAGGAGCCTAATAGAAAAATTCTAGGTCAAGTCAAACGTAATATAGCTAAAAAATATAAACTGAAAGATTTTCCAAAGAACAGTGAAATTTTAGCAATTTGTGATACTGAAGAAAGAGAGTTACTACTTCCTATTCTTATAAAACGTATTGTCCGAACTTTATCGGGAGTCGCAGTTGTAGCTGCAATGACGCGCCCATGGGAGTGTCCTCATGGAAAATGTATTATGTGCCCTGGAGGTCCAGAAATTAATAAACCTCAAAGTTATACTGGATATGAACCTACAGCTATGAGGGGTTTTCGTAACAATTTCGACCCTTATCTTCAAGTAACAGATAGAGTAAAACAACTTGAATCTATAGGTCACTCAACTGAGAAAATAGATGCTATCATCATGGGAGGAACCTTTACCAACCAACCTGTTGAATATCAATTATGGTTTATTCATCGAATGTTTGATGCTTTTAATGAAATTGATTCCAAAGACATTCAAGAAGCACATAAAATCAATGAAACAGCTGTCCATCGATGTATAGGTTTAACAGCTGAAACAAGACCTGATCAGATAAATCATGAGAAAATTAATCGTCTTATCGAATATGGCGTTACAAGATTAGAAGTTGGAGTTCAGTCTGTGTTTGATGATATTCTAGAAAAAATGCAGCGAGGTCACGGAGTTAAAGAAACGATTGCAGCTTTTCAGTTTATCAAGGATACTGGACTTAAGATTACTGCACATATGATGCCTGGTCTTCCAGGATCAACATTCGAGAGAGATATTGAATCTTTTAAAATTCTATTCAATGATTCTAGATTCCGACCTGA
>JAGLOH010000642.1 GCA_023139025.1 Candidatus Heimdallarchaeota archaeon
AAATTCGCTTGAAATTGCAGAAATGTCCAAATTGAGATATGATTCTAGAATAAGGGATAAGAGTAAATTGTGAAATAACAAATCGCTCCATAAAAATATTGTAAACAAGGTTATAGCTATAAAAAATATACTAGCTATCGAAAGTGAAATAATTTTAATTTTTCGTGATTTTGCTATTAAAGGTTCCTTAATCTTGCTTTGTAGTTTTGAAAGTATTAAAAAAATCCCACTTGTCACAAAAATATAAGCAAAGTAGATACCTAAATGACCAAATTTTCCAGTAATAGGTAAAGTAAAAAGAAGAGCAGAACCGAACATTCCAACTAGACTAAAAGTATAAATCCCATAGAATGGAATAAATGCAATTGTTTGATCAACTAGTTCTTCTTTACTATTTGACCCCTTATGTTCACTTGAGCTCCTTGTTTTTTTCGTTGAAACAATTAAGATCACCCCTTTTAGAAACAACAATAAAGGAGTAAAAAATGTTAAGAACAAGAAAAGAACATTCAAATTATATTTATAACTATTTGCTCCACCAAGAAACATTATAGCACCCCCCAATCCATGAGACGAGTATTGTATTTGAGCTATTAATCTTACTAGCTCATCTATATGATATATTGCGAAAAAAACACTAAATAATCCCACTTTTCTTGGGTAGAGTCTAGAAAGAAGGAAACCAGTGAGTACAAGAATTGCACTTAATATATATTTAGCTAAAGTGTTTTCTTCATTTGAAATATATGCGTCCATTTCTTCCCAATTATATTCTATTGTTCCGTTAGCTGAAGATATATCCTGAGTTTGAATCGTTTGATCATATAGTGTGACCTTTGATATTCTTATAGTTGCAATAAGTACAAAACCAACAATTATCAAAACAGAGAGTATTAAAACAATATAATCCCAGCATTTATTCTTGGAAATGTAAAAATTCAATCTTGTTCTCCTCATTCTTTATGAGATGTTATAAGTACAAACTCACTCTTAAAAATTCTTTGTAACATTGCTATAGCGCAAACATAGAATCCATTTTATCATTCTCGCCCTTCTTCCTAACTG
>JAGLOH010000643.1 GCA_023139025.1 Candidatus Heimdallarchaeota archaeon
AAAGTTTGCCTTTTTACACTATATTTTCCTACGTCCAGTTTTCAAATTTATAAAAAATGATCCAATTAGATCACTTGGTTTTACACTCCTTCTGTTCATAGGATTGCTCGTTCCAACATATTTCATATCAGCTGTTCCTATATTTTTATTCCCCTCATTCATAACACCAGATTTTGTTGCCCCTTTTATCTTCATGATTACCACAGTTGTTACTTATTTAATTTGTGAGGCTTTACTTTCTCTATTATTTCGTAAAACTTCAGGAAAATTGGCTCTGCTACAAAGCGTTATTATAGTGCAAATTCCAATGATTTTACTAACTGTGATTCTATCGTTTGTTTTTGATTTTACGTACCCTACATCACTTTTTGAGCTTGATGTCTGGTTTATCATTTTGATTTTTATTTTTCAATTATTTTTTGTTGGTTTTCTTTTAGAAGCCATAGTAGTTATTAAAGAAATAAGATTTGAAAAGGCAGGAGTGACTGCCCTATTTGTAGTTTTTATGATTAATGCCTTATCGTTCATTATAATGAACCTGTTGGAGGTCTCGATATGACGAAGTTCGAGAAAATTAGAACTGAATACTTTAAAATTTATAGAAATAAATGCTTATCAATAAACGTGAACATAAGAAATACTGAGGGGAATGTTTGATGAGTGCCAAAAAACTCCAACATTTAAAGAATAGAATAGCCCCACCATTTCATAAAATTCTTGTGGTACTCATTTTATTCCTCTCGTCTATTGTATCAACACCTATTCTTATTGGAAGTGCTTATTCTGATAGTTCTAATACAGCTCCCCTCTCTGTAATGGCTGAAGAACTATTGCTTCTTTTTCAAGAAAAATTTGATATTATTGTTGGAAAAGCCGACTCTGTTATAGCTTCTCTAGAGCTAGATGGGGGTTTACTTCGAACACCTCTTGACCTTTCTAGACCCGAACTCACATATGTCAATCAAATTGATTTCATTGTAGCAAATCAATCCTCATTTTCAAAAATTTGGACTAATCCTCTCTGGAAGTATCCCGATGGTTTAGTGATCAAACTTAC
>JAGLOH010000644.1 GCA_023139025.1 Candidatus Heimdallarchaeota archaeon
TGGAAAGTATAAAGAAGCTTTGGATTCATTAATGTTATTTCTAAAACAAGAAGTATTAGATGATAATTTAAGGTTTGAAGCTGAAAAACTTAAAATTACTATTTTAGCAATTATAGGGCAACTTGATAAATCACTAGAATCATGCAATAATCTTCTAGAACGAACTGAAAAAACTGAAAATAAGAGTCAAATTGCAGAAATCTTATTGATAAAATCCGACATTTTATTTGATTTGAACTATTTATCTCGTGATTTTGATGAATATCTTAAGACAATTGAGAATGCTAAAAAAATAATTGATGAAGAAATAGAAACTGATTCTTATGATTATAAAAAATTATCTGGCTATTTATTTCACTTGAAAGGTTTATTCTTATATTGTAATACCGAATATGAAGAAGCATTAAACTTCTTTGAGCAGAGTTTGGAAATGCGTGATAGCATTGGAGAAAAAGAAAAAGTTTGTGAAACTCTCGAATGGTTAAGTATTGTGTGTTTTTGGTTAGGTCACACTGTTAAAGGTATAGAATATGGTAATTATGCTTTGGAAATACTTGTAGACATCAAAATCCTTCCTTTAAAGGTGCACATTTTGGAAATGATGTCATCATTGTATGGAGCAAAAGGAGATTATGATATTGCATTGGAATACAATATTAAAGCTTCTACTTTAGCAAAAGAACTAAATTTCGAGTTCATATATTTGGGAAAAAACAAAATCCTAGGATCATGGATTCACTGCTATTTGGGAAATTGGGAGAAGGCAGAAAAATTAGCTTCTGAAGGTTTGGCATATGTAAAGGAGAAGGGGAGTGATGATTGGAATTTTTGGGGTAATCAATTCTTAAGTTTAATATATTTTCAAATTGGAAAAATAGCAAAAGCATTAAATCATGGATTGGAAGCTTTACAAATTGCGAAAAAATTAGGAAATAAAACATTTCAAAGCGCTGCCTATAGGATAACTGCAGATGTATATTACAGATTAGGCGAAATTGATAAAGCATTAGAAAGTATCAAGAAAAGTCTGGAATTGAGTGCATTTTATAAAAG
>JAGLOH010000645.1 GCA_023139025.1 Candidatus Heimdallarchaeota archaeon
CATAAGGACCGACGATTGAGTCTACGATTTTGGTTCCTTCAGCGATATAGACTGGAGGCTTAATTTCAGAATTAATTACTTCACCTTTGACGGAATGTGTTTTTTCATTCAGATAATGTCTGTTAACTGCTAGAAGATCTTCAGGAAAACCTATATCATGTCTCCATCCGGAGATTAATCCAGCTTTAACTACATGACCGTTGTTTACTAATTCTTGAATGGCATCAGTTAACTCGTATTCCCCTCTAAAAGAAGGTTTGAGTTTAGGAATCATATCAAAAATGATTGGAGAAAAGACGTAAAAGCCTGTTATAACGAAGTTACTTTTTGGATTCTGAGGTTTTTCCTCAAGAGATAAAACATCATCTCCATTAATTTCTACAACACCATATCGTTGTGGATTCTCACTTTCTTCTAGATGTAGTGTGGCAGCAGCTTTAGATGTTAAATGTAAATCTACAACTTTTCTTAAATCTGCTGAAAACAGATTGTCCCCTAGAAAAACAATAAAGTCATCACTGATATATTCTTTTACTAATTCTACAGCAGTTGCTAAACCCTTGATTTTTTTGGCATATTGAACAACATATGTAATATTGATACCAAAATCTTCTCCATTATTGAAATAATCCATAATAGCTTGTCTCTCATAACCAACTACAATAATTATATCTTTAATATCAAGAACATCTCTCAGATACTCAAGTGAATGGAGAAGAATAGGCTTACCTGCAACAGGTAACATGTGTTTTGGACGAAAACTGGTTAGAGGAAGTAGTCTTTTTCCATGCCCAGCTGCTAGTATAACTCCTTTCATCAGAACACCCTCAGGTTTTACTAACTCCTATTAATTAGGTTTTGAACAAGGTAAACATGTTCATTCCTTCAATAATTTTATGTTGAAAGCTATAAAAGAATTTACCTCCAGAAAATTAGAGTTACAGAAATGGTCAACAACTTTTAAAAACTCTTTTTCTTAAATGTTAGAGGAAATTTATTCAGGGTGAAGTCATCTCATGAGTATTAATGATAACGTGAAATTAGGTAAAAA
>JAGLOH010000646.1 GCA_023139025.1 Candidatus Heimdallarchaeota archaeon
TTTCATTCAAAATCACTACCTTGTGATTTTTGGATGAATGAAAATTTCATATTTATTTTCATGTGACATGAAAAAGAATTTAGTTTTTAAAGTTTAGGGTTAGAAATAATCATAATTTTAAGTTTAAATTCCTAAAATTTCTGCTGCGTCTTTTAATTTATCTACGCAAAGAATATTATTTTTCTCCAAAATTTCTTTTGCTTTTTTTACAGAATTTCCTCCAAGAAAACAAGCAATTATTGATTTATCTTTAGCAAATTTGATAATTGCTTTGGCGGTTTTTTCTGGTTCTGACATTTTTTGAGGGGTTAAAATAACCACGATAGAACCATCAAACTTCGCTTTTTTTAATTTTTCTAATGCTAATTCATAATCCTTGGCTAAAGCTGTACCAATCAAATCTATTGGTTGTTTGACATCAAAACCTTTTTCCACCAAATAATCTATCATTAAAGTTCCTGCACCTCCTGCATTTGTAATTATCACGATTTTATTTCCTTTTGTTTTAAAATGAATTTTAATCTTTGATTTTTTAAGACGAAAAGCAGAAGACAAAGAATCTACTAAATTAACTTGTGCTTGTTTAAATGCTCCTTTGTAAATTTCAAAATCTGTTGCCAAACTTCCTGTGTGACTAATTGCTGCCATAGAACCTTTTTCTGATTTTCCTGCTTTCACCACAATTATTTCTTTTTTGGATTTTCTGCAAATATCGATAAATCTTTTTCCTTGTTTTAGTTTCTCAACATAAAGAATGATTTTTTTTGTCTTTTTGTCTTTATTAAAATAATTAATGAAATCAGAGAAATCTAAATCAGCCATATTCCCTAAACTCACAAATCCTGAAAATCCTAATTTTGTAGACGAGGAAATATCTGAAAGATAACTCCATAATGCACCGCTTTGGCTTATGAATGCAATATTACCTTTTTTTGCAGGAGTATTTGAAAAAGTTGTGTCTAAATTTAAACTTGGATTTGCAATTCCAAAACAATTTGGTCCTAACAAATTTATTCTGTATTTTTTTCCAACTTGAATAATTTCCTG
>JAGLOH010000647.1 GCA_023139025.1 Candidatus Heimdallarchaeota archaeon
TTCTGAATTTAAATTAAGTGATGAATTAATTGAAAATGCTAAAACAGAAAGAGTTGTTAAGGAAAAAAATATTCTTGATTTTAAAGTAGGAGATGATGTAAGTGGAAGAGCTTTTATTGTTCAAGCTTTTGAACCAAGATTTTTTAATGTATGTCCAGAATGCAAGAAAAAAGTAATTCAAGAAGAAGAAAATTTTATTTGTAATGAGCATAATAAAGTAATTCCTGAAAAAAGAGCTTTGATAAATCTCGTTTTAGACGATGGAACTGAAACTATCCGTGCAGTATTGTTTCATGATTCTCTTTCAATTTATGATATTTTAGGAAAAGAAAATGTGGAAGAATTATCAAAACAAAAACAAGAAATTATTGGAAAAGAAATGATTTTTTCTGGGAATGTTAGGACGAATAAATTTTTCAATAATCCTGAATTTGTGGTTAACGGAGTTGATGGGGTGAATATGGGAGAATTAATTGGGAAATTGGAGAAGAATAATTAAGTTCCCAAAAAAGATGTGATGATTATATCCTAACCTATAAATGCTTATAAACAATATTTTTTTTGAAGATTTATGGTTAAAAAATCTGATGATTCTGAAAATTCTTCTGAAAAAAAAGCACCTCAATTAACTGATTTGCCGGGGATAGGACCAGCTGTATCTGCTAAACTTGAATCAGCAGGAATTTATGATATGATGTCTTTAGCTGTGATGAGCCCGGGACAACTTGGTGATGCTGCAGGTGTTAGTCCGGCTGTTGCAAGAAAAGCAATTCAAGCAGCGAGAAAAATGATGGATTTGGGATTCACAGATGGATTAGAATATGCTAAAAAAAGAGAGAGCATTCTTTATATTACAACTGGTGCAAAAAATTTTGATGAACTTCTGGGAGGAAAGGGGATTGAAGCCAAAGCGATAACAGAAGCATTTGGCGCTTTTGGTTCTGGTAAAACACAGCTTGGTTTGACATTGGCAGTTAATGTGCAGTTACCTATACAAAAAGGTGGAACCAATGGGAAATGTGTTTTTATTGATACAGAAGGAACTTT
>JAGLOH010000648.1 GCA_023139025.1 Candidatus Heimdallarchaeota archaeon
AATCTCTCTCTTTTGATCTTTTCATTATTAGTATCTTGCCGTCTTTTTCAATAACAGCTGCCATACCGACATAAACTTGTTTCATAAGAACTGTTTAAGGGTGCTTGTATTTTAAATTAATCCTCAGAAAACTAAAAGTAAAGAGATATAAATCAGGTAATCTTGCATTATTCATACTAATGAATCTATCTTCGAAGAATCTTATAGTAAAAGATAAGAAAACGGTATTAGATTACCCTTTAGAGGATATTCTTAATAAGACATTATTTGGAGATGCATTAGCCATTCTTAAGAAAATTCCCTCAGATTCCGTTGATCTTGTTTTTCTAGATCCACCATATTATCTTCAACTTCCCAAAAAACAATTAAAACGATGGAATGTGAAAACTTCAGTTGATGCAGTAGATGATGATTGGGATAAATTTGATTCATTTGAAGAGTATGATACATTTATTCAGAGTATTTTAGTAGAAACGCAAAGAATAATGAAAGAGAAAGCAGCTTTATGGATAATTTCTACTTACCACAGTATTCATCGTATAGGAAAAATTATGCAAGATTTAGGATACTGGCTGTTATCAGATGTACTGTGGTTAAAATCAAACCCAATGCCTAACTGGTTAGGAGTTAGATTCACCAACGCAACTGAAACGTTGATTTGGGCTGTTAAAGATAAAGATGTGAAAAAAAACACCTTTAATAAAACCATGGCTAAAAAATATGGTATTGGTAAAGTGGGAGCTAATGTATGGGTTATACCTCTGTGTACAGGAAAAGAGAGAATGAAAGATGAAGAGGGCAAGAAACTTCATTCCACTCAGAAGCCAATTGAACTATTAAAACGAATCATCCTAACAACATCTAAAGAGGAAGATGTAGTTCTTGACCCCATGGCAGGTTTGGGAACAACAGGGTATGTTGCTAATGCATTAAATAGAAAATTTATAATGATTGAAAAAGAAGAAAAATATATCAAGGGGATTCAACGAAGATTCTCAGAAAAGTTGCATATTGATTTTGAAAAAGAAAAAATAAGAAAAAATATT
>JAGLOH010000649.1 GCA_023139025.1 Candidatus Heimdallarchaeota archaeon
ACAGAACCTAAGAGTATATTTAAAAAATGGTTCTTAGTGAAAAATTAGATTCAGATTGGAAAAAAGCAGCTACGATTCAAAATCTTGCTAATATTAATTATATAAAACTATTAGTTGACCTCAAGTTATTTACATTTTCTTAAATGTGTGCGTTTTTCCACCTTTATGTTCTAGTTTGAATAAACTGGTTCGTTCAACGATTTCTACACCTTTATGCTCTTTTATGTGGTAAATAGTTACAGCTAGTTTACCTTCTTTTTTCAGAACTCTATATATCTCTTTTAGAATACTCTCAGGTTCACTCAATCCATGTAAAATATCAAAGAGAAGAGCTACATCTATACTTTCATCATCTAAACCTGTTTCATAGCTAGTTAGTATTGTTTCTATGTTCTTATATCCCTTTCTTGCTACTTTCTTACGAACTTTATTAATTGCTAATGAATGGATATCAGCTGCATGTATTTTTCCTGCTGAACCAACTATTTTTGCAGCTGCTAATGTAAAACTTCCTGGACCACAACCATAATCAAGAATTTTGTAACCTTGTTTTATTTCTATTTCCTTCAATATCTCCTCAGGAGGTGCAATAAGATCACGGAATATGTATATGAAACTCATCATTTTAAATGCAAAATTTGGTTAGCGTTTATACATAAATTTTTCTTGTCATTATTCCTTAAAATACTATCCATTTCTAAATCTCTGGGATTAACTTTTAAGTAAGATTAATTTATTTAATACAGATGAAAATCGAAAGCTTTGAATTAGAGAGATCTCAATCATTGTGGGAAAATAGAGTTGATTATAATCTAACAGAGAGTGGTGTTCACCCCTATAATATCAAAGAAATTATGAATCAAGATGAAATTGATGAACTGCTTTCTCTTCGAATTGGGTATGGTCAAACAAATGGGTCTATAGAACTGCGAAAAACCATAAGTAATCTGTATCCAAGTTCCAATATAGACCAGATTCTTGTAACCAACGGTTCAGCTGAAGCGAATTTCATTTCAATGTGGAGTCTTCTTAAACCAGAAGATGA
>JAGLOH010000065.1 GCA_023139025.1 Candidatus Heimdallarchaeota archaeon
TCTAGACCTACTTTTGCAGCAATTTCTCTAATGTTCTTCATATCTTTTGCTTTTTCTTGAGCAATTTCAATATCTTTCTTCATTATAATCATCATCTAAGATTGTTAGTTGAACCCCCTTTCTGAGTTTCGATTAAAAAATATTTGGATGTAGTAATAATATGGTTCCAACAATCTTGTTCTGTTAAAACCATTTTTAAAGAAAATTTATTTGCTAAATTATATAACAGAATTCAGATAATTAGATTATTCACTATTTTAGTAGCAAAACCCCTTTCTAATAATTTTTTTCTGATAGAATGTTGTCAAATAGATACGTTCTAAAATGTCCATATCCCTTGAAGCATAGAATTCAAAATCATAGAGTAGTGTATAGTTTAATGAGATGCGAACACCCACAATGTAATGTTGATGCTGACATACTTTTCTATTGTAGATTCTGTAGGGGATCATTCTGTCAAAACCACAGAGATTCGCAAAATCACAACTGTCCTTCAGTAAATCAAAGAATAGGTACAGCTCCTGGTGCACCTCAAAGTTCTGTTACACCTGCTGAAGCTATGCGAAGATTTGCTCAAAGTGTCACTCAAGCTGCTCAACAATCACAACAATCACAACAATCACAACAATCACAACAATCACAACAATCACAACCTGCACCTAAGTACTTTGCAGATGAAAAAAGTCATAAAAAGTTCATAGTACAACGTCTTACTGAATCTGGACAGCTTTTTACATTGGGTAATGAAGTATTGGACATTCTTTTCGGTTTTGCTCTAATAGTTCTTGTTTTCGGTCTCTTTCAATATTTAGCTGGTTCTACAGGAATTTGGTGGTGGGGATTTGTAGTTTCCATTGCTTTAGTTGGCACTGCTTTTCTACCTCATGAACTTGCTCATAAGTTTGTAGCTATAAGAAAAGGTCAATATGCTAGATACATCCTTTGGGTAAGGGGGTTGATGTTTACTCTTTTAACAATGGTAATCGGAATAGGGCTAATCGTTCCTGGTTTTGTTGCCATTGTTCCGATGAGTAGACAAATGGACAAAAGGGATCTAGGATTAGTTGCTTTTGCTGGACCTTTTACAAATGCGATAATAGGATTTGTTAGCTTGATTTTTGGTTTCTTGACTTATTATGGTGCTATAGCTTTACCTCCTCTCTTAGCAAGTCCAAATATCTTCATCCTAGTTGCTCAGTTTAACGGTTTAATTGCTCTCTTCAATTGCATACCAGTCTGGCAGCTTGATGGTAAGAAAATATTGAATTGGAATAAAATCGTATATTTTGCACTAATCGCTGCTAATCTGGCACTAGTCATACCCGCATTCATAATTAATCCCTCTTTTCTTTCGGGAGGATCATGATCCATCTAAAATTGAGATTTATATGATTTCAATCAAAAAAGATAATTATAGGTACTCTAAACTAGATTAGGGATGAACAAGGCATTACTGAGAGCTTTTGCTCTATGACGAGTCATAGTTAGTCTGATTAACTATATCTTCTTCCTATTTTTTTGTATATCTTCTTCTTTAATTGGTGTAAGTTCTCAGATCCTAACATAGCCATTGTGGTTCGTAGCTCAAAAATAAAAGCAGTAATAAACTTCCTCAGTTCACTTACTCCACCTTTTGCCAGAGCTCTTAATACTGGGAGCGCAAAGGCTACATAATCAGCACCTAAAATTAGTGCCTTCACTGCATCCGTACCATTCCATATTCCACCAGAAGCTACTAATTTCACTGTTTTATTTTTCGTTGCTGAACGTGCATGATTCAGACTAACAGCAGTAGCTATACCTTGTTCCACAAATTCTTCTGAAACATATTCCATATTCTTATTTCTCAGATATTCAATTTTTGTCCAATTAGTACCTCCAGCACCTGAAACATCGATAGCATAAGGTTGTAATTTTGCCAAATTATTCAAATCTCTTTTTGAAAAACCAGTTCCTACACCTTTTAGAATAACAGGAAACTGCACATTCGATATTAGCTGTTTGAGAGGTTCTAAGGAATAACTATCTTGCTTATCTCCTTCTAGTTGTATCAGCTCTTGTAATGGATTTATATGAATAGCTAGTGCATCTGCATTAATCATCTCCACAGCTAATTTCGCTTCCTCTATACCATATCTTTTGTTGAATTGAGCTAAACCTAAATTAGCAATTAAGGGAATGTCTGGTGCAATATCTCTTACTTCAAATGTTTCACTGAATTTGGAGTCTTCTATAGCAGCCCTTTGTGATCCAACCCCCATCCCAATTCTAAATTCCTGACATATCTCCGCTATTTGTTCATTGTACCGTTTTCCTAACTTAGACCCACCAGTCATACCAGAAACAATGAGTGGATAGTCTATTTTCTTCCCAAAAACAGATGTGTTTAGATCTATTTTCTCAGGTGATAGATTTACAAGAGTTGCAGGATGAAGCTCAATATCTTGAAAGCCGTTGTTATGTAACTTGTACTCAACATCGTGTTCCAAGCAAATCCTTATGTGATCATCTTTCCTTTTAGATGTAACTTCATCCTTTTCTTGTTCCATATTGATTATTTGTGGTATGCTAAATAAAAACTTTGTACATCAGAGTTAGAATTTTAAGTGTTTGAGTAATTTTGTATCAAACAGAAAGGTTCAAATGTCTAAAATGACAAATAGCAAAAAAATCAGATATTTTGAGTGATAACGATGGAATTCTGCCCAGAATGTGGAAAGCTACTGATTCCGAAGAAGAAAGGAAAATCAAAAATAGTTTTTTGTCCTAAATGTGGTTATGAGGACAAACTAGAAAAAGGAGAAAGTTACGAGGTCCAAGATGAAGTTGAACACAAAGCTAGTGACTTAACTGAAGTAGTCGAAGTAAACAATGATGAAGGTTTATCTGAAGCAGAACTTGAGGCAAGGCGAGAACGATTTATTGAAGGAATAGATTTTCTTGAAACAGAATAATCCTAAGAGCATACCAAAAGCTGAAAACGGTTATTCTTCTTTTATTATGGTTAGGTTTTCAGAGATAGCGATAAAAGGTTCTAAAACACGAAGATGGTTGACTAAACGTTTGGTAACACACATTGAGTATGTTTTAAGATTATATGGAATATCAGACTATAAGGTCATAAATGATTATAGTCGTATTTTTGTTGAAAGCTCTCAACTACTTGAAACAGAGAAGTTCATAGCTCATTTGGTACCTGGTGTTTCTAGTTTGAGCATTGTAAGATCCTGTTCATCGAATTTGGAGGAAATTAAAGAGTGTGTCAAAGAATTTTTCTTTCAAAATTTTAAAGAAGGAATGTCTTTCTCAGTAAGAGCTAGAAGAACTGGAAAACATCCTTTTTCTAGTGTAGAATTAGGAGCAATTATTGGTGAATATGTTCTTGAAAACAATGTCAAGAAAAAACTAAAAGTCAATCTTGATAAACCAGAGTACACCTTGCAGGTTGAAGTAAGGGATAAGAATGCTTACATTTTCGATAGGATATCTAAAGGCATAGGAGGCCTTCCAGTTGAAAGTCAAGGTCGAGTATTAGTTATTGCTTCAAATGAAGATGAAGATATTTCAAATATCTTACACCTCTATAAAAGAGGAGGAATAACATATGTTTATTCGATTGAAAATCAAGAGAATATTAATGATGAAACCTTACAATTATTAGACAAGATGTTGGATTTACAACCAAAGCTGAAAAATGAAGAAAATCGTTTGTTTCTATTAGCTAATGAATTCGAAATCAGCCAAATGCTTGATTTCTATAAAGAGAATCAATGTCTAGCAATAACAATGACAAAAGCAATTTTCAATAAGATTTCATCTGAAATCCCCACTTCAATTCCAATATTTGTCCCTCATTTAGCAGTTGATGTTGATAAACACGAAATAGAAGATTTTCTTTCAGTACTAATCAATTAATGTCTAATAATTTCTCCATCAGGATATTCTTCGGAAAAAATGATCCCTTGGAATTTTTGAACAATAATCGTTTCTTTTTTCCAAATGTCTGTTGGCAAGTAAGCTTTTCTGCATGTATATGATAGAAATTCTTCCTTATTCCAATTCTGCTCTATTGGAACTTGAGGAAGTAACAAGCCTTTAGATCCTTTATATTCAACTATGAGACCATCACCAGGTACAGTTATTTGATCAAGTAATTCTTGTGGTGTTTCATATACTATTGTTTGAGGAGGAGTCATAATTGTAACTTCAAAAACTAACTTAGAAAACTCAGCTTTCTCAACTGGAGGAAACCTAGGATCTTCCATCGTGGAAGATTTGGCTAAATCAATAATCTCCTCATATAATGGCTTTATACCTATTGGATAACCTATACATCCTCTCAGAGATGTTAGACCATCAACTTGGGTTTTGACTGTAACAAAAGCTCCTGTTACAGTTTCAGCTTGCGGAGGGATTGGCTCTACAGCTTGTGGCTTTAAATTATCTACAATCCATTGTTTAGCAGCTAACCTCGCTAATTTAACTAAATAAATACCAGTTTCATCCTCAATTTCCATATATCTCACTATTACTGTAGTTCACTTATTGTCTTTTTTATATCTTCCCAGTGGCTTCCAACCCAATAAATTTTGAAGCACTTTGAGCACTCCCAAAAATCATCGTATTCCTTAGCTGTTCCCTCAGGGATTCTATTCAAAATATCTAGTTTGGTTTTCTTTTTCAAATCACCATTGCAGACGCTGCATCGCATTTCTAAAGGGGGATAAACAAAGTCAACACTAAAAGTGTCTTTTATTTCTCTAAGCTGCCCAGAAATGTCTATATTAGTAAGTAAAAGAGTTATTATCTCCCCTTTTATACATAATTGAAAAACTTCTTGAGATCTAGAAAGAACATTTCTATTATCATCTACTGAGATCTGGAGCATTTCATCTATAGATTCATCAGTACGATACAAAGTATCAAAACCTAAAAAGCGTAAATATCGGGATAATTTCCCGAGCATTGAATCCGCATAAAATTTACACATTACTTTCTATCAACTCTTCAGGAACACAACTTGAACACATGTATAAACCTTGACTGAAAATCAGTTTATCAGAATATTCTCTACAATCATCACAATAACCTGCAAAATCTAGAGCTTCATCGTGTTCTGTGTCTTCTGCCATTAATTTAAGATATTCTTGTTCTAGTAAGATTAATTGTGGAACTACTTTGAATACATCTGAATCTGTACATATTCCAATAATTTTTCCTTCAGGGTTTGTAATAACTAGATGTCTTATGCCTTCTGAGAACATAGTTTGCATAGCTTGGATGATTGTTAGGGATGGAAAAGCTGTAATCAATGGTGAAGACATAGCCTCTTTTGCTGTAACGCTATCCGCTCTTTTGTTCTTAGCAATAACATGTTTGATTAGATTCTCTTTAGTAATGATACCAACATTTTTTTCACCACTATCAACTACTACAACAGAACCGATACTATTTTCAATTAGAAGCTTTGCACAAACTTCAGTTGAGGTATTTGGTGTAACTGTAATAACGTTCTTAGTCATAATTTCTTTTACAGCCATATCGAATTTTTTCTCATCGAAGATAGATTTCATTTTTTCCATCCTTTGTTTTATGATAACAAATAAATTTTGTACCTTTAAAGGTTTTACACTAATAGTAAATATGGCCCAGATTTTACATTTCAACCATATCTGAATCTCCTGGGATGAATGGTAAAAAATCATTTACTGTCAACGCATCAATTTTGTATTTCTCTTCATCTTGACATCGTTTGAGCAGTTTTCCTTTTACCTCTTTTACAATTTTTCCCTTAGGAATATCTCCAGGTTTTATCTGAACATAAATATCTGTCTTACTGCTAATATTATTTGCAGGGCCCCCAATTACTTGTGCATAGTTCTCATAAAGAATTACCCCTATTGCATGATTTATTTCAATATTTTTTGAATAGGTTTTTTCACCATAGATCATTACACTTCCTTTAGCTAAGAATTGACCTGAGGGAGCCGTTAAACTAACTTGTTCTGGAAGTACATGGTAAACATCTCCAACTAATTTTTTGCCCTTCCATAAACTAGAATAGTTAAGTGCAAAAGTAGCTATTTCTTTTATGCACTCATCAGAAAGACCACTTTGACCATCTTTAACTACAACATAAGGAGCTCCATGAACATCAGCATGGAAGAATAAATCGTTATCATCTAGATATGTTTTCAAGATTCTTTCGTTCACTTTTGCGTCAGTACCTCCAATAACTATGTGTTCTTGACAAATGAGCCAATGGAATTTCTCATACCATTTCTTTGAGCGTTTAACAACCATAGGTTTGCTTTCCTTCTCTTTCACAATTACTTCTTTGGTTGATTCAGTATCGGCAATCTGGATTTTAGTCCGTTCTATAGCTTGTAATGCTCCAGGTATTTTTCTTCTTCCTTTCTTAGCCTTTTCATAGAATAAATTTGCACTTTCAGTTAATGCTTTAGTGAAATCTAATTCAAGTAATTCATGATTCCCTGATTCAGTATCTAGAAGTTTAACAACAATTGATTTTGTTTTGGGTTCTATTTTCTCCAAAATCATAGCAGAAGGGATTTCTTTTTCTTTTGCTAATGATAATTTGCTCATTATTTCCTCCCAAGGAACATCAGACCTTCTAGCCTGTAAAATTGTAGTTAAAAGCTCTTCTACATCTACAAAACTGGAATATATTAAATCACCTTTCTTCTTCTCATCAATTTCTTGATTCCTGAGTTTCTCTAGATGTTTCTCTTGATTTGAAAGCTTTTTCTGATATTTTGCTAATTTACTAGAAACATGTGACCTATCTTCAACAAATTCAGGTTCTTCTTCAAAAAGTGAAAAGAACTCATCAAGCTCATCATTAAATGAACTTACTTCTTCTTGTTCCAGGTCTTCATAACGGGAAAGAGGTATGGGCGTAATATCAACCATTTCACCCTCATCTAAGTATTTGATTGGTTCGAAGTCAGTGCTATTAATAATTTCTTGAAGGGATAGAATCTCTTCACTTAATTTCTTAATTTCATTCTCTTTTAGTTCTTCTGAGTTCTTTGAAACTATCCCTGCACGAGCAAGTACTTCTTTTGAGTAAATAGGTCCTAAGTCCATAAGTTCATTTAAAACAGCAACAATTTTACCTGAAGAACTAGTGATCTTCTCAATAATGGTGGATTCAGTAAGATTAGTGACATTATCTGAAGATGTAGGGGGGAAAATGTATTCTTTTCCAGGATGAATATCACGAGCTCTCATTCTTCGGTATTTGTATGCAAGAATGATTTTATCGTTAGGACCGATTAAAATGAGATTTCCATTCCCAAAAAGTTCTACTACAAGCTTGTAAAATCCGCCTTTATATGCAATTTCAATAACAATCACTCTATCAATTTTTCTTTGATAAAAATTCTTAACTGGCAAATCCCTAATATGCTTCCTCATTGATAAGACTTTATTGTTAGGGGTAGTAGGTTTCTTTCTCTCATAGTTGGTTATATGGATTCGCTTTCCCGGTTCTATTAGGAGTTCAAAAGGACTTTCTGTTGACTTGCGAAACCTTAATATAACCAAATTTTCCCCGATTGAATAAATATTGTTAACCCAGCTGTCAACAATCTTTGGCCGTATTTCAGCTACCAAAGCAGCTAAGTCAATGCTTGATAATGAAGTCTTCATTGAAATCACTGGTGAGTAAATTGCGTCTTGATGTAATAGGAATATTTATCCGAGTTAAAAATTATTTGAAAGGTAAGATATCCCGAGGATATAAGAAAACAAAAGAG
Source organism: Candidatus Heimdallarchaeota archaeon (assembly GCA_023139025.1). Classification (GTDB taxonomy): domain Archaea; phylum Asgardarchaeota; class Heimdallarchaeia; order Heimdallarchaeales; family Heimdallarchaeaceae; genus UBA460. The sequence continues at coordinate 7,782 of JAGLOH010000065.1, forward strand.
GGATTGAAACCTAAAAACATTCTTGAAAAAATAAAAAATATGCCTACACTTGACAAGGTTTACTGGTCCAAAGTTCTTACAGCATTTGTTGGTGGAATCATCTTTGGTGTGTCTAATTTTACAGCATGGCCCGCAGGATTAACAATGTTAGCTATATTCTTTGCAATTTCTACTTTCTGGTTTCTAAAATATAGAAAGATAGAAACAGGAATTAAAGTACGCCAATATTATATGTCTGCCATGTTTCAGTATTTCCTAACATTTGTAGCTGTATGGGCGCTAATATGGAATATAGTATATGTTCCCCCCACAAATTGGTTTTTCCCAATTAAAGAATAAGTCAGTTATCTAGGGTGAGATCAAATGAGCTCAAAGAAGAGAAAAAAAGAACCTGAACTGGAAACTGAAATCAAACTTCCAAGGATGCAAAGACCAAAATTCAAACTATTTTATACAATGGCTGTCATAAGTTTCTTCAGTTTAGGTATAATTCTTCTTATTCTTTCATATTCAATTTGGGCTGATAATAGCTATGCTATGTTCATTGCACTCGGAGTCCTTGGAGTTGGAATTATTCTTCTTACCATGAGATCCTCACATAGAGGTTCTGCTCCCTCGAGTGATAAACAAGAAGAAGAAGAAGAAAAAGATAAAGACACTCTTAAAATGAGAACCCGAAGATGAATTTTTCTCTTACCTTAATACCAAAAACTTTTATTTAGTAATACTATAGACTTACCAACAATCAAATATTCCGACAAAAATTGTTAGTTGAGTGATATGAACGAATTAGGATTTCAGGAAAAAGTTGGTCAATTTCTTAATAGGTATGGTAAAGTAAAGAAACTAAATGAAGATAAGATAGATAATAGTGGTAGAATTTTACCATATATTGTAGAAAATGAAGATCAAAAATTTGCAGTTTTTGCTTATCATTGGAAGAAGAGTATAGGAACAAATACCATCATCAGAACTGAGCATCAAATTAGTGATATGAATTGTGATGGAGCTATAGTTATTGGAAACAGATTTTCTCAAAATTCTTATG
>JAGLOH010000650.1 GCA_023139025.1 Candidatus Heimdallarchaeota archaeon
TTCTTCTAGATTTTATGAGCATCCCTTGTATTCCTTGTAAGGAAATGAATCAAAGAATGATAGATTTGCAAGCTGATCCTGACCTCCATGGAAAATTTACCGTTATTTCAATTGAAACTTACACTAATACTTCAGTTGTAGACCTAGAACAGCATGCACTTGATGAAAATATGACTTGGGCAGTCAGTATCGCTCCTAGCGGTATGCAAGCAGAATATGGTGTAACATTAATCCCAACTTTTGTTATCATTGATGATGTAGGAAAAATAACCTTCTTCCAAGAAGGAATAATAGCTTATGACACTCTAAAACAGGAATTAGAAGATGCAATTGAGGGCAGAAGTCAAGGAATAGAAATCACAAGTTATCAAGGTTTTATTATAGGTTTTGCAATAATTACTGCTATAACTTCTTTCTTCTCACCTTGTTCTTTCCCATTGCTTCCAGGATATGTAGCTCATATACTAGGATTGAGTATTAGGAAAAAGGAAGAAGATACTGATGCAACTGTTGAGAAAAAAGGTAAAAACAGACATTTGATGATCTACCCACTTCTAGGATTAAGTAGTGGTATAGGGATATTGGTCAGTTATTTGATTCTTGGTGTAACTATTAGTGCTGTAGGAAGTACTATCTTACCATATGTAACCTATTTTCTACCTATTATAGGAGGTATCTTTATTGTTCTTGGAATTCTGATGTTCACTCAGATAGAATTTTCTTTCTCCAGATTATTAGGCTGGATTCGTATGAAACAAATTACAGCAGAAGAGAAGAAAAAGGATTCAAACTTCTCCAATTTTTCAAGCACATTCCTCTATGGTTTAGGATATGGTATAGCATCTTTAGGTTGTAATGCGCCTATATTCCTGGCTTTCAGTTTACAAGTATCATCACAAGAAAAAGCTGCCCAAATGGTATTTGCTTATTTAGCATTTTCATTAACAATAATCTAAACTCAAGATTCTTTTGTGACTAGGCAAAGTTGAAATAGAGATGCTTTCCTCCAGAAACTTAAAGCAAGCACAGAAACAATCAAGAA
>JAGLOH010000651.1 GCA_023139025.1 Candidatus Heimdallarchaeota archaeon
TGAAATCTTCATGCCAAAGGTTTTCTAGAGTATCCTCTATTTTCTCTAGAGCAGTAGCAAATCTACCATCTTTATAGAGATTATCTACCTCTTCTAGTATCTCATCGATATTATCTGACATACAACTATCCTCAAACAAAACAGTATCTCTCACTCTTAAATATAAAAATTACCCCATCAAACTGAATTACATATATAAACGGGGGAATCTGTTTATATAGGTGTTGTAAAAAACATAATATTGTCGGTTCAACCTTTATCCTAAGCAGGAATTATCATGAGTGTAGATAAGTACATAGAGAAATTTGAAAATACTGGAGATGTTCTTTCTCTTATTTCTGAGCTAAAGAACAAGAATCCCAGAATTATTTCAAAAACTGTCAATGCTCTTATCAAGATTGGAGAACCAATTATTGATCCATTGATTACTGCACTCAAAGATGAGGATAAAGATATCCGTTTTGTTGCTTCTAAAGCTCTAGCAAAGATTGGCTCTAATGCTGTTCCACAACTAATTGCTGAATTAGGCAATTCTCAGAGCAAGGTTAGAGTCTGCGCAGTTGAAACTCTTGGAAAAATAGGTAACAAATGCGCTATAGAACCTCTGATAAACACACTCAAAGATGAAAAAGAAGACGTAATCGTCAGAGAATATGCTGTTTATGCTCTAGAAAAAATAGGCGAACCAGCTGCAAAATTCTTGATTACAGCTCTAAGGGAACTTAAAGATCCTGAAGCGATTACTCCTCTGACAGCTGCTTTACATTATAATAAGCAAGAAGTAAGAGAAGCGGCTAATGAGGTTGTACTAAATTTCGGATTTTCATACCAAGGTTATAGAGATATTAAGTCAATAATTCAACGTGATGCCGATGGCATTCCCTCGACTCCTGAGAAAGCTGAAGGGATATTATGGAGTAAGATAGGGAACGAATATAGACGTTATAGACAAAAAAGAATAACTGACTTCTTTTAATCATAATTTTTATAAATATTGCAGATTCTGTTATTTAGTTTTATCTAGCTAGCATTTTA
>JAGLOH010000652.1 GCA_023139025.1 Candidatus Heimdallarchaeota archaeon
ACCCTATGTGCGGGAATCCAGATGCACCTAAACCACTTTCAGTTCTGATGACTTCAGGATGTTCCCCCTTTAAGTTATCTTTACGCCTTATGACATCTAATGCTAATTTGTCAATCCAAGTTCCATGACCAATAACTTCATCTGTATCTTCACCAATGTCGAAATTTTGGGTCATAATAAAACCTTCTTCTTACTTAGGCTAAGTAAAAATCAGTCAATTATATTAATTACTCTTTCGTTTTATATAAAGAAAAAGATTAAAAGCTTTTGAGAAGCTAAAGCCCCATTAACCCTGGGAACCAGTATTTTACTCCTTCAGAATAGCTTCGATCCACTCTTGCAATACTGTTATCTTCAAAGAACTTCAAACATCTATCGATTCTTTCTTCAGTCCAACTTGTTCTCATGAGTAAATCTTCTTTTGTAACAAAACCAACTCTGGATGCATAATTTAGAATAACATCGTGGTCTGGACTAAACTCAACAGGAACAAATTCAACAATCTTCAATCCTGAATCTAACACTCTATATGGTGGGATTAATTGAGTATTTATTAATTTCTCCAAGGATCGATACATATCATCAATTGAAACCATCCTCCCTGGACGAGTTTTATTTAGCTGTGTGAATAGTTCTCCAATGGCCATAATTCCACCGTTTTCTGATATCATCTGTTGCCCTATCTCAAGAATTTCATTAGCTAATACATCAAAGAAGCCCTTTCCAGTAAGTTTATCTTTGAGAGTTGGAGTTTCTTTCCAATCAAAACGTCCAATTTCGGTGGGTAATCCTAATTCTTCTCTCAGATTTGCTAATTTATCATAATAATCTTTATTTTCAGAGATTTTATCACCGTATTTTTTCTCAAACTTTTTCAGTTGTTTTTTGACTTCGCTAATATTATTTATCATCTGTTCTAATTCTTTAATCATTAGCTCTGCCGCTTTTACTTGAAAAGCTGACTTAACTTTGATCTTTTTCTCTATATCTCTTAAACCCACTTCTATCTCCAACTTTGTTATTGTCTAGGACTT
>JAGLOH010000653.1 GCA_023139025.1 Candidatus Heimdallarchaeota archaeon
AAGTAGAAATTAACATTAACCGTATTTATCAGAATTCTTATGAACACTCTCTTTCTAAATCATTTTCCTATCCTCAAAACTTCATCGGTTCGATGATTATTACTATTTCATGTGAAGGTAAAACATTATATTCTATTAATTCTGGTACTATTCAAATATTCAGTAAATCAACAATTGACCCAATTCCAATTCCTATTCTTGATAAGTACTTAACCCCCCTTCCTTGTAATCCTAGTAGAATAGGATATTATGGATATATTTCGGGTGTCAGAAGTGATTATATTGAAACAGCTGTTTATTCTATAAATGATACTGCCACTTTAAATGTCACTTTTTCTTTTACAACGAACTCCTTCAGTGCCTTCTCTCAGTATGTAGAAGTAGAAGTTGACAACACGGTCATCATCACGGAAAGCTTCTCTGAAAACCCTTCGATCATTATCTATTTATATATTCCATTAAAGCAGGGGATGAACATAATTCGTTTTTATTTCTGTGTTAACATGTGCATGGATGAAATATGGTTTACTAATATAGTTCTGTCTGGAAAACTTCAACTTCTCGAAGATCAAATTCCAGAAGATTATTTGGATTGGTTTTCTTGTAATAGCCCTTCAGTAGATTATTCCTTTAATATATCATCCCTAAAACCATTTTCTAACATTAAAGAGCAAAATTTACTCATCTCGTTATATTATGAATATATAGGGTCTGTAATCTTACCTACCTTAGATTATGAGCTATTATCTGATTCCAAGGTCATATATTTGGGGATAGACTTGTTCAATCACCCTAATGGGATTATTATCGACACTTACACTGTGAATTATTATTCTGATATTACTTTTCGTGTCTATGGGACAGCAATGGGAGATGGTATCTTTTACTTACTCAATAGCTGTAAAATCGAAATAGAGTCTGTTCCTACAATTGATGAAAATAGTACTCTAGAAAGAACTGTAGTGTCTTCTGAAACTTATGAAACACCCACTATCGGAGTTTTAATAGTTAAATTCGTA
>JAGLOH010000654.1 GCA_023139025.1 Candidatus Heimdallarchaeota archaeon
AAACTTTCAGCATCATAATCCCTTTTCATCAAATCTAATATCCTGTCAGATCCACTTTGAACAGGCAAGTGAAGGAAGCGATAAATTCGTTCATCTTTTTCCATCAGATCAAGTAAAGAATCTATTATTTCTGCCGCGTATTTAGGACTCATCATCCCAATTCGTATTTGAAAATCTCCTTCTATTTCCAGCATTTTAGAAAGGAGTTCAACAAGATTAACACCGTTATCCTTACCATAAGTTGCAGTATCTTGTGCTGTAACATACAGTTCTCGAGCACCTTTTTCAACTGCTTTTTTGGAATATTCAAATACATCCTGCATTGGATAACTCTGTAACCAACCTCTGGCATATTTTACCGTGCAATAAGTGCAACTACCTAAACATCCTTGAGCAATTGGTACGATGGAAGTTAATGGTTGATTTTCCAAGAAAACTGGAATATCGGGTAATCTTGCCATTTTATAAGCTTCCCCATTTGTCAGCTGTAGGGGAACATACTTGAGGATTGATTTTCCAATATTAGGTGGAGTCAAAATGGCATCGGGACATGCTTTCTTAATTCGATCAGGATTTATCTTTGGAAGACAGCCTGTCACTATGATATCAGCATCGGTCATACTGCATTCGTAAATATATTGGATGACTTTATCTTCAGTAGGAGGTTTTACTGCACAAGAATTTATTATTATGACATCTGCAGAATATTTGCTATCAACTTCTTGACCATTAGAAGAAAGAAGAATCTGTCGAATATTCGCCCCCTCTCCCTGATTTTGTGTGCAGCCAAAGTTCTTGAGGTAGAACTGAAATTTCAAGCCATCACCCATTGAACAAATCTTCACTATTCACTTAAAAAAGGCTATGTTTGTTGAGAAAAAGTATACAGAAAAAATCAAAAAGTAACATCAAGGATGATAATCATTCGTATTGAAAACTAACTGAAAAACGAGTGTGATAGAAAGATTTTTGGATAGAAGAATTTACAGCTAATAAAATATGAGTGAAATCTATGAG
>JAGLOH010000655.1 GCA_023139025.1 Candidatus Heimdallarchaeota archaeon
CTGGAATGAGTCTTTCACTTAACAAATCTCAAAAAGAAATTATTGATATAATCAACAATGCTCCATATACTTCTGAAGAAGCTATTGAGAAAGGTCTTGTAAAAGAATTGACAAATGAGGAAAAATTGATAGATATAATTACGAATAAATATTCTAAATACCGTAAATTTAAACTTGTCACTTGGAAAAAATCACTTAAAATGCTTACCATTCCTCATCCTCCCTCATCAGGAAATAAAATTGCTATAATTAGTGTTGAAGGCACAATAGTTGATGGTAAAAGTAAGAAACCACCTGTAAAGCTACCTATTCCTATCTTTGGAGATGTTCAAGCAGGAGATCAAACTATTGTCGAGCACATGAGGAAAGTTACTAGAGATAAAAAAGTTAAAGCTGTTGTTTTACATGTTAATTCAGGAGGAGGATCTGCTGCTTCTTCTGAAGCTATGCGTTCTGCTTCAATTGAACTAGTAAAAAACAAACCATTAGTTGTTTACTTCAGCGATGTAGCTGCTTCTGGAGGATATTTCATCGCTACTGGAGCTAATTGGGTTGTTGCTCAACCTATGACCTTAACAGGTTCTATAGGTGTTTTATCAGGAAAAATGATAACTCAAGAAGCATTAAAAAAACAGGGAATCAACAGAGTCTTCCTTAAAAAAGGAGAAAGAGCAGGAATTTTTAGCTCTGAAAAATCTTTTACAGAAGAAGAGCGAAAAATTGTTGTTAGGCAAATTACTAGTATCTATGACTTGTTTCTCGATCATGTTGCTGAATTTAGAAAGATGGAAAGAAAAGATTTCGAACAACATTGTGGAGGAAGAGTTTGGACGGGAGAAGATGCCAAAGGTCTTGGGTTAGTAGACGAACTAGGAAGTATGACTAAAGCAATAGAAAAAGCAGCCGAATTAGCACATCTAAAACCAGAAAAATATAGAATAGTAGACATTTACAGATCTAATTCTGAAGCACCTATTTGGTATAAAGATGGAAAAATTGATCTAACTTTAGA
>JAGLOH010000656.1 GCA_023139025.1 Candidatus Heimdallarchaeota archaeon
CTACTCTAACCAAATATCTAAGATATGGTGAATTTGTTTCAGATACAATACCAACAATAGGTCAAAATATTGATTCTTTAGAACATGAAGGTTGGAAAATTACAACTATAGATGTAGCAGGACAACAAGATTTTCGCTTCTTGTGGGATGCTCACTACCCAGGGACAAATGCCGTCATCTTCGTCATTGACGCAGCTGATATTGAAACTTTGCCTGAAGCAAGAGATATTTTCAAGCAACATGTTTTCAATAACCCTAAACTTCAAGAAGTTCCAGTATTAATTCTGGCAAATAAACAAGACCTTCAAGGTGCAGTGGAAGCTCCTCTTCTAATACAATTATTGGGATTACATCTGGATATGCATGATCGAACTTTTGCAGTGTTTGACTCAAGTATCTTGCATGGTAGAGGTGTGGTTGAAGCTTTTGGTTGGATTGTTAATCAGCTTGAAGTTAATGAATAATTCGATTTTTCTCTCTTTTGATTAATCAAGTTTATTAAGGTACCTTGTAAGTAACTGATTAAGTCTTCTAGCTGATTGTAGGAAGTTATTCAAATGAAGCTGAGTTCTAAAATTTTTAAAGTTAAGAAAATAACTCTAATCACTTTGCTGTTCCTTTTTATTCTGTTATTAGGATTTCATGTTAAAGGAAACACATCTAAGCTATCCGAAGGTATTTCAGAATTCTATCTAAATTCAAATTTAACCAATACTTCAACACCAGCTCTACGCGATTTAAATGATTCTTTTGAATTTGAAACATTTGTCGATTCCATAATTTCACAACAGCTGACTGATTTTAATATTGTAGGAGCAACTTTTTCTGCGGTTAAGGATGGAAAAATTTACCTAAACAAAGGATATGGATACGAATACAGGCATTTGTTTCAATTAGTAAATCCCAATTCCACACTTTTCAGAATTGGTTCTATTTCGAAAACATTTACTGCGATAGCTACATTGCAGCTTGTTGAAAATGCATTACTTGATCTTGATGTAGATGTA
>JAGLOH010000657.1 GCA_023139025.1 Candidatus Heimdallarchaeota archaeon
TTGCAATTTTCTCAGAAGGAATAGGGATTTGCTCTTTTTCTATTATTTTCCTTATCTCTTCTTTATCACTAACATCAATTTCTCCTACATCTTCTCCAGAAACAGCTTTAGCTAATCCAATTGTTACTTCCTCTAATTCTTGCTCTAAATCTCCTTCAACTTCTAGATCATCTTCTTCAAAAATCTCTTCCTCAACTTTCTGTGTGGCTAGAGGTTCATCAAGTAACTCTTGTTCCAAAGATTCATCTAATTGAATCAATTCTTCAACAACTTCGTCCTCCTCTGTAGATTCTGTTGTATCTCCATCTGTTTGAACTCTTTCTTTAGCTAAATCATACAAAAATTGAGCAAATCTTGTAACATTTTTTTTGTCCCAATCTAGCATTTCATTTGAATCTTTTTCGTCATTCATACAGTAACCACTTGTTGAGGAGTGAGCGAGAACTCAAGCCATACTTCCTTTCATATCTTATTAACTTTTCTTAAGTATCCGTTTTGTTTAATTTTTTAGTAGGTTAATTAGCTAAATTTAATTTTAATTTTGAAGAAATAATAAGAGCGTTCTTTCAACTTAACTAGCTACTTCTAAACTAAAATTTAATAACCCAAAATGTAATTGTTCTCTCATGAGTGAATCACTCAAACCTCTATTAATTCAGCTTGTCAGTTCCTTCTCATATTATTTAATCGATGAAGCACGCAGAGAATTTGGGAAAGATATTCTAGAAGTTAAAATAAATGATATTGAATATCATAAGGCAAGTGGAAGGTTTGGTGATGTTTATGTTATTGATGTTTTTTATAGTTCTGAATTAGGAAACCATAAAACTAAACTAGCAATTAAATTCATGGAAAGTCCTGCAGAAGTTATTACTGAAATCAGGAATTCTTCTTTTTTGGAGAAAAAATTTTCTACTAGATCAGTTGTTAAAATTCCACGATATATCTATGTGAATTTAAAGTCTCCAACTTTCATTGCTTATGAAGGAGTTCCAGGTATTAATT
>JAGLOH010000658.1 GCA_023139025.1 Candidatus Heimdallarchaeota archaeon
CTGATAAAACAAAGCTAATCATCCTGAATAGCCCACAGAATCCAACAGGTTCTGTAATGACGAAAGAAGAAATAGACAAAGTTGCAGAAATAGCAGAAAAAAACAATATTTTCCTCTTATCAGATGAGATTTACTCCAAGATGCTTTATGAAGCTTCATTCCATTCACCAGCGGTTCGTGATGAATCAAAAGAAAGAACGATAATTCTAGATGGGTTCTCAAAATCATATGCTATGACTGGATGGAGATTAGGTTATGTAGTAGGTCCTGAAGAAATAATAGAGAGAATGGGTACATTAATGATGAATGCTTTATCTTGTACAACATCGTTCGTTCAAAAAGCTGGTATAGAGGCTTTAAAAGGAACTCAAGAACCTTTGATGAAAATGATGAAAGCGTTTCTTGAAAGAAGAAATGCTATAGTTGAAGGACTAAATAGCATACCAAATTTCACCTGTTTACATCCACAAGGTGCTTTTTATGCTTTTCCAAATATTAAAGATACAGGGATGAATTCTCGAGAGATAGCAGATCATATTTTGTATAAAGCTGGAGTGTGTTGTTTACCCGGATCAGCTTTTGGAGAAGGTGGAGAAGGCTATCTTAGATTTAGTTATGCTACATCCATAGAAACAATCCAAAAAGCTGTTCAACAAATCAATGATTCTTTCGAGTAAGAATGTTACAAATTTAGTAATTTGGCAATATTCTCTCCCAAAATCTTACTTTTCTGTTTTTCTGTTAAGTCCATTTTTCTAATTTTCTCTATATTTAGTTCAAGATTTCTATATCCTAGCGGTGAATCTGAACCTAGTAAAACTTTATCTTCACCAAACTTTTCCATAGCAAAACGTATTCTCTTCTCAGAAATGATGAAATACGTTGAAATATCAAAATAGATGTTTTTTAGTCTCTTTCCTTTCTTGGCGATAGTTTCTAGCCCCATAGAATGAGCTATGATATAGTTAGCTTTTGGAAATTCTTGAGCTAGTTTTACTAATTTT
>JAGLOH010000659.1 GCA_023139025.1 Candidatus Heimdallarchaeota archaeon
TATCGTGAGCGCAAGAAGAAAGAAAGACAAAGTTGGGAAAAATCACGAGTTAAACGAATAGTCGAATTACAAGAAAGAGTTGGTAAAATGGAAAAAACTATTGATAAGACAACATACGATGAGCAAAAAATCCCTCATGAACAAATTGTATATCTTGAGATTCAAGAGCAGATTAAAGCTCGTTCTGCTAGATATACTCCAAATGAATTAACTGAAATGCCACTTGAGGACTTAGTTAGGATAGAAGATGCTTTAGTTTCTAGATATTACGGAAGTTTCTATAATCCTATAATTTCTGCTTTGGAAACAGCTGTTATGCCTTCAGTTGATCAAGAATTTGATTCACGCAAATCTGAACTTGGATTAAAAACTCCTGAAGTGAAGTTAGCAAAGAAGTTAGCTAAAACTAAGGATGAAGTAACTCCCAAAACAGATCGAAAAATAGAGGAATATATACAGAAACTCAAAGAAGAAGGTGTTGAATTAACAACTGAAGACGAAATGGCACTTCGCTCAACCATGGAAAAAAGATCTGATGAAACTGTGAAACGATGGCGAGTTCTAAAAGCTCCTTATAGAACAGATCAGTTTATTGAAGTCTTTCAAGAGTTGATGATGCTTTACAATGTTCAAGCTGAAATATCTAGAAGAGAAAGAGATTCTAAACTTGATTCAAGCATTGAAAAACTTGAAGGAAGACTAGAGAATTTGGAAAAAGCCCTTACAGATGAGAAAGAAAGAGCTGTCAAAAATAGCTATGCAAGAAGGAAGGGGAAAAGGGATGACAGTTAAAGCATGCGATTTTACTGCTTTTTTTTCTCTATGTAGAGTAAAAGTTATATTTTGATAGTATTATATTCTAAATAGTGATTACATGTCAGTAAATAGACCAGATGCATTTATCTGTAATAACTGCGGAATTCGCTTCAACAATGAAGAGAAAAAGACACTAAAGGAACAAATCGATGGAATTTTCATAACAAAAACTGTATGTCCTGAATGT
>JAGLOH010000066.1 GCA_023139025.1 Candidatus Heimdallarchaeota archaeon
TACCCCAAAAAGAAGGTAAGGTATTAGTCCGTTTTTTAATTAAATTCACATGGATAGCTGCTGGAAAAATAGGAAGAAAAGACGATGTTAATTGGATGCTTGAGTCTTTTAAGAGTTTGGTTGGAAGTTGACTTATAATAAACTAATTTTGTAAATCTTAAAGGTAGCTTAACTTCAAACTCTTCCATTCTCTATACGTCAGCGATTCTGATTTACTCAGTTCACTTGGTAATAAAATTAGGCTAATTTCAAATCGTCTTTTGGGTTCTATTTGTTGCAGATTTTTGCTGTAAAATAGTTCTTTTAATTTGTTTAAAACAGAGACAATATTCTGGTATTCTTCTGGAGTATGTTGAACCTTTGATTCTTCACGAACGAATTTATCCCAATTATCAAATCCTTTATTGTCTAATTCTCTACAACTCAACTACAATATCCCTCCTCTTCTTCAAAAAATTTCTCTAATGCTTTCTTAACTACAGCATTTCTGCTCATTCTATTTTGATACTTATAATCGTCTATTGTGTCTATAAGTTCATCGGGTAAAGTAACAGAAATATTGCGTTTCTTAACTTTTACTTTTGGTTTTAATAAACTCAATTTTATCCATCCTGATTTTCTTGTAAATCAATCTCATTGTAGTTTAATGAGCGTGATTCCTTATTTTTGACGTCCTAACCTTCCCTATATAAATGTTGTATGTATATTGAATTGAATAAAAAAACACCTAATCAAATATATTCTCAGAGTATGTTCTTTTGATGTATGTTTTAAGCTCAAACAATTTAAAAGAAGTCTGAGAAATGACAAAATATATACCCAGATACATAGCAAATATATATTATGGTTAAAATCGGACAAAAAAAAGGAAAAAAGGATAAATTTTATAACCAGTCAAATAACCGGTAACATTATCGTTTATTAAATAAAAAGGTAAAAGAGAAAATCTATCTCTTGAATCTCCTTTTCTTTGACCTTTGTGTTTCTCTATGTCTAGATTTAAGTCCAAGTTGTAATGTTCTACCAGCAAGAATGAGACCTGCAATTGCACCGAAAATTCCAAAATAAGCAGTATAGACACTCTGAACCGCTAGATAAATACCTGCTAATCCTATAGCAGCGAAAATAGTAGTTAGAAATCCAACTTGTATCCAGTAGGATGTTTCGCGGGGAACATCAGTTAGGACAGTCCTACCAGTTGCTCCATCTAATATAGCATTATGTTTCTTTCCTGCTGCTTCAAATTCAATGAAATAGAATGGAATGTGTAACAAATAAACACCTTTTATTTCTGGTTGATCTCTAACTTCAAGAATTTGAGCTAATTCTTTGAGCATCAATCCTTTATGAATCTCTCTCATCGAGTGTGTAGCTTCATTCTTAGCTTGATCTAAATCGAAAATACTAGGAACTACATCAGCTTTAACTTTCTCTGCCTCGAGTGCTTGGAAGTACCTTTTACCTCTCGTGGATATTTCAAAGTTGATTAAATCATGATGTGCTTCTTCAGCTGCATAAATTATGAACTCTCTAGTATCGTCAAATACTCCTTGTTCAGGTTTCAGATGAGTACTGATACGTCTATATCCAGATTTGTATCGATTACTAAATGTAGCATATTCACCATTTCCTTTGTATTCTGTTCGAAGGTGAACGGTTACAATGTAATAGGGGTAGAATTTAAGGTCTAATTTAGTAATTTTTAATGATTTATGCAAATCTTCAGGAGCACCTGGATATTTAAGTATGTCACCTACAAGTTCAGTTCTAATTTGCTCAACATCATAAACAACTGGTAACATATAATGTTCAATCAGATCAGTTACTTTCTTCAGTTCACTTGTTACAGAACAATATGGACATGTAACATGTGATTGTGTAGATTCTAATTCTAAAGGAGCAGCACAATTTGGACACATTATTGATCGTACACTCATTTTAGTCCACCACCGATTTAGGTTTGAAGGTATTCTTAAGCGTGAAGAATCCTACCGCTGCCGCAACAATTCCCGCTATTATCGGCACATAAACTAAAGTTTGGAAGAAGTAACTCAAAACTCCAGCTCCTCCTAGAATTAGTACTGTTAGCGAGAGAAAAATAATTCTGAAAATTGTTGTAACGGGAAGTTCTCCTATTATTATTTTCCCAGAGCTACCTAAAATAGCTATTCTGTAGGTTTCTCTCTTAAACTCGAATTCTATCTGCCAAACTGGAGCATGTAAGAAATAAGTACCAGAGTAAGTTAATTGTGTAGCGCAATCGAATACTTTAGTGCACGCGCGCTCTGCTTGAGCTCTATGATTATCAAAAACAATAGTTTTACCTAGCTGATTTGCTGCATCTAAGTCTATTTCTGATGAAAGATAGTTGAATTCTTTTTCATCGGCTAGTAAAAGATCATGATTAAATTGAACTGCATTTGAAAACTCTGCTCTCACGATATCTTTTACCCTATCATATCCATAAATTGAACTTCCTCTTCTCCCAAGCAGAACATCTGCTCGCTTTTCTCTTATTTCTCTGTCGATTGGTCGGTAAACTGTAACGCTTTCAGTTACTGTTCGTCTATTTTTTCCAGTACCTACTGTTCTAGTTCTTGTTTCTGTGTATCTGAGGTATCCTACAAAATGTGTATACGCATCAGAAGTTACAACCCAAAAAGGCATCAATGTTGGGGTAATGTTTGTAATCTTGTAACCTTTAATTCCCCTCATGAACCCTTTTTTCCTAATAAACTCCTTCACAATATGGTGTATCTTTTTCTGGTTGAGCGTATTCCTTAGGATGTAATGATTATCAAATTTAGATCCATCCGCTAGAACTGCTTGTCCACAAGATACACAGTTAAAGATTGCGTCCTCAGGATTAACATCCAGTGGTGCATTGCAATGAGGACATTGAAATTTCTTGATTAGGCTCATAATACTACAGTTTACTATAGCTATTATAAAATTTCATATAAGAATCGCGAAAAATCAGATGTTTTAGCAAAATTAAACCTTATTTTTCTTCATTTCGTCAATATCTTGAGTTACTTTGTCTACCATTTCAGATAGTTTTTTATAAAGAAATGAATCTTCAGGAAAGATATATTCTCCTTTTATCCCCAGTTCCATGACATCGAACGATATTGGCAAGAAGTCTAGAAAAGTGATTTTATCCGGTTTATAGATTTTTATAATTTCATCTTTCCATTCTTCCAATAATTTCTGATTTTCATCTTTCAATTTTGGGGGTAATTGATTAAATACAAAAAAGCTAAGAGATCTTATGTCTAATTTTTTGTAAATGTCTCTTAACATCTGTTTTGCTCCTTCAAAGCTGAAAGTGGAAGGTCTGATTACAAAAATTCGAGCATCTGCTATAGCTGCAGCATTAACTGACTCCATTCTGTAACCAGGTGCTAAATCATAAACAACGTATCTAAATCCCATTCTTTTGAGAAATTTTGTCATTTCATGTAGTGCAAAGAAAGAATACTGTTGAATGTCTTCAAGAAGTGAAAGCAAGCCTTCACCATACTCGACATTTTCCTTTGCTACAATTAGATGTAAATTAGGATCTTTTGTCTCAAGAACTACATCTTCGCTGACTTTCTTTTTTCCCATAAGAACATCATTTATAGTATGTTTGATCTTCTTATCTGGAATTTTAAAGATGTGCTGAATTGTTGGCTGTGCTATATCTAAATCAATTAAAATGGTTTTATTCCCTCTTCTAGCAAGTTCATGAGCTATGTTACAGGATAGAGTTGTTTTACCTGGCCCACCTTTTTGAGAATGAAGAATTATTATATCCAATCTAGCTGACGCCATTTCTTTTAGTTTTCCAAAATCAATACTAGACATTAATTCACCGGATAAGTATTATGTTTTTTAGTCCTTTTTATCCTTTACTGCAAGAAAACATATTTTTTCATAGAATTAATAGGTTTTTTTCGTATAAAAATACCAACAGCAACCTTTTATTTATTAAGCAATTAGTATAGTTAAATAAGGTTAATGTACTACAGGGATACGTCTCTAAAGCAATAATAATAGATTGGGTGAATAAATGAAAATACTTTTCGATGAAACTCAAAAAGAGAGAGGAAAAATTTTTGAGAATTTTCAGAAGCTAGCAAACATACTGGAAGAAGAAGGACATGAAATAAGTAAACATGATTCATATCCGATAAAATATTCAAGCATTTCCAAATTTGATATATTTGTTTTCTTATGTCCTGATGGTTCAAAGATTATGGGCCATGAAGTTAAAGCATTGTTAAGATTTGTTGATGAAGGAGGAGCATTAGCAATTTTCACTAATGCAGGAGGAGATAAGGGACTAAATACTAATTTGAACACGCTACTCAAACATTTTAATGTAGAAATTTTAGCTAATCAAATTTTTGACTACCAGAACTTTGATTTAGAATTAGAAAGTAATGTAGTTATTTCAAAATTCTATAAGCACCCAATTACTGAAGGTCTTAGCGAGATAACAATGGTTTCCAGTTGCTCCCTGCATCTCAAAGAAGGAGTGGAGGAACTAGCTAGAACAAAGAAAACAAGCGATCCACCAAGTTCTGCTGTTATGTGTATATCGTCTTATGGTTTAGGAACAGTTTTTGTATGTGGTTCATACCTAATGTTATCAGATTCCAAATCAGGAATTGAATTAAGAGATAATTCTAATTTTGCTAAAAACCTATTCAAATATGTATCAGTTCCACCAACATTTACAAAACAAGATGAAGAACTTGCAGAAGAAGCTGAAGAAGATATAGAAGAAACTGTAAAAGAAATAGAGATTAAAGAAAAAGCTAGAAAGAAACCTTTTGAATCTGTGAGTAAACTTGATATGGTTAAAGAAGCTCTCTCTAAAGGGGAGACTGATACTGTCAAGGCTGAAGTTATAAAAGCAATGAAATCATTAAAAGAAGAAGTCAGAGCTACAAAAACTGTTGAAAGAGAACCAGAAATAAAAGCTCCTCTCAAAAATGTTTACGAATCAATTGCAGTAATTCAGGAATTGGAGAAAGATATAGATGAATTGAAAATCGAAGATCCTGGATATCGCGACATTTTGCTTACAGATATGGCACGCAGAGAAGGAATTGATTACGCACAACTACTGCCTTATTTGGAACGAATTCGTGAAAAAGAAGAGCGCGATAAAAGTAAGAAGGAAAAACGCAAAAAAGCAGCCAAATCTGTTATTAAAGGTGATCTTACTTCAATACCAGAACCTAGAACTCCTGAAATGGATAAATTTGAGAAAGATATCATGATATTTGATCAGGAGTTACAAGTAGACGCAGAAGTGCAGAAAGTTCAACCTGAAGAACAAATGCAAAAGATTGATGATCTTACTCAAGCTGTTCGAGAACTTAAAAATAGTCTTGATGTTCTAAGTGCAAATCTTATTCATCTGATTAGTGAAATTGTTCTGGAAATGAAAGAGCAAAAAGGCAAGAAAAGATAACCTAGGTCTGATAAAGGTGAGGTTTAAAGATTTATGCGAGTGTTATTTTAGCTTAGAGAATACACAGAAGAAACTAGAAATGGTTGATATCTTAGCTAATACTTTATCCAAAGCAGATAGGAGTGAAATAGGTAAAATTGCGCTATTAACTTTGGGTAAGCTATATCCAGATTTTGTTGGAATTGAGTTAATGCTTGCAGAAAAAATGGCAATCAAAGCTCTAGCTTTAGCAACTGGTAAGAGCGAGAAAAATATTCTAAGATTCTTAGAAGAAATAGGAGATTTAGGTAAAACAGCACATAAGATTCTAGATAATAAATCTCAATCGACACTATTAGCTTTCACAAATCAACAAGAGATTGAACAATATGATGTTGAGGATGTCTGGAATATTCTTGATACAATCTCTCAAACTTCTGGTGAAGGATCAGCAGATAAGAAAATAAGAATCCTATCTGGTTTATTATCTAAAGTTACACCTCTGGAAGCAAGATATATCTCTAGATTGGTTGCAGGAAATTTGAGAACGGGTGTTGCAGTACAATTATTGCTTGAAGCGCTTTCAAAGGCAAAAACTGGAACGAGAGAAAATAAGCAATTTTTGGAAAGAGCTTACAACAGATGTTCAGATTTAGATTATGTTTCATCAGTTCTGTATAAAGAAGGTCTTGAGGCTGTCAAGGAAATTGAAGTAAAGGTATTCAGTCCCATTAAAGTAATGCTAGCACAAAGAGTATCAAACTCAGAAGAATTACTTGAAAGGTTCAATGGAAAATGCTCTCTAGAGTATAAATATGATGGCTTAAGAGTTCAAATTCACAAAAAAGAGAATAAAGTGAAATTATTTTCAAGAAGTACTGAAAATATAACAAAACAATTTCCTGATGTTATCGATTTCATCAACAATGCTGCTCTAGAAAATGAGTTTATTATAGAAGGAGAAATAGTTGCATTCGATTACGAAAAAGAAGCAATTTTACCTTTTCAGTATGTTTCCCAGAGAAAAAGAAAACATGATATAGATCAAAAGATACGAGAAATTCCTGTTAGAGTTTTTCTTTTTGATGTTCTTTACTGTAATAATACTTCCAGATTAGACTTTAGTTATCTTGAAAGGAGAGAGAATCTACAGAAACTAGTTAGAGAAAATAACAAAATCAAGTTTTCCCATCAAACAATTGCTGAAAACTCTGATGAAATAGATACTTTCTTCCATCAAGCTCTCCAAGATAATTGTGAAGGAATTATGGGGAAAAGTATTGGAAAAGATTCGGTATATCAAGCTGGAGCACGGGGTTGGAATTGGGTAAAATATAAGGCTGGATACGATGCAAAATTATCTGATTCTTTTGATTTAGTGATACTTGGAGCAGAACATGGAAAAGGAAAACGTGCAGGAAAGTATGGAACATTCCTACTAGGATGTTATGATCAGATTGAGGGCGTCTATCAAACCTTTACTAGAATTGGAACAGGATTCTCTGATGAAGATCTTGCATTTTTCTTTCAAGAACTCAAACCTCTTGAAAGCGAGAAACCTAAAGAATATCAAAGTGACGTTGAAAGCAGTATCTGGTTTTACCCTAAAATAGTTATTGAAGTAACAGGAGACGAAATAACTAGAAGTCAAATGCACACCTGCTCAAGAGGTTTACTAGAAAACGAAATGGACGGTTTGGCGTTAAGATTTCCTAGATTTACAGGTAGGACTGTACATGACAAAGCTCCAGAACAAGCCACTACAAATGATGAAATACGCACAATATATTTAAAGCAATAAGATAAACTACATGTGAAAGTATATGTTCAGCAAGAAAAAGAATTTGTCTGAAGAAGAAATTTCAAAGAAACCCAGTGAGGCTCTAAAAATTCTTAGGACGAATATTGAAAACTATCACGGATACAAAGAACTAGAGCTAAGAAGAGATTCTGATGTAGCTTTCAGAACAAAATTACTTGCGATAATGAGGGAAACTGGAGATATGATGAGTCAAGTGCATGAGCTTCTAATCCATTCACAACTATTAACAAGCTGGGGTCCAGCAGGAATGGTCATGAAAATCGTTTCAGATATGAGAAAAGAGACAGCAAGTACAGATTATAAATACAGTACTTTTTTTGATGTAAAAGATGTTGAAGGTGAACATGGAATTGATTTGTCCATCCTCTATTTACTAGAAATAGATATTTTGGATAACGCTGAAGAATTTAAAGATAAAATAGTAGATGTAAAAATTCAACTAGAAGAGATGATGTTAGATACAGTAGAAGGTAATGTCACAGCTCTTATGTCTCTGAGTAGCCGCGTACAAAATCGATTTAATGAAAGAAATGAGTTGCTCCGAGCATTTGAAAAGATGAAACTCTAGAAATGCTTTCCAATTATTTTCTTAAGAAGTAAATCACTATTTTGATCCTTTATTACAATTATTTTATTTCTAGATTTTAACCCTCGAGAAATAGAAAGAGAAGAGGAGGGAATTTTGAATGTTTTAGATAAGCAGCTTAATACTGATCTATTTGCTTTACCTTTATCTGCTGGCTCCTTAACATAGATATCTATTGAAAAATCAGAAACATCAATCCTATTTACTGAAGATTTTGGATGAACTCTAATTGATAAAAAAATTTCATCATTCCTAATTTCAATAGATGGATGTGAAATCAAAAAAACACCAATTGATTCTTTATTAAGCCACTTTGGCTGCGAGTCTTGCTGTTGTTGCATAAGCTATGTCTTTCTGTATAGTGGCTGGACTCCAAGAAATCACACAACCTGCCCATTTTGGACAACGGGCAACAATTAAATGTCCTTGACCTCCCATATTAGTTGAGATCAATCTCTCAGGAGTCATTGTGATCACTGTAAATTTTAAACCCCCACCAAAATCAACGCTTGGTTTTTGATTTTTCCATGAATCGAACGGTATTGTGGGATCAACAGCCCAGTCACCATATTGATAATAACATTTCAAATCATCCCCAATTAACCAAACAACTCCCACGGTCCCTTCTTGCGCTGCTACTGCAACATCGTCTTGAAAACTCATGAATCTTTCACCATTTCTAAGTTAATTTATTACTTATAGTATTAAATATTTTTCTTACTGGTAGATTACTTTATACCAATATTTTAACTATTTTTTAGATGGGTAATTTAGGAACATATTTGAATACGTACAATCTTTAATTCTATTAAGAATGTTAGACGATGAAGTAATTGTTAAAAGAAGACGTATTCTCCGATTTATTAGAGATTTAGATTTACGTTACATCCGTGGTTCAATTGATAGAAGAACC
>JAGLOH010000067.1 GCA_023139025.1 Candidatus Heimdallarchaeota archaeon
TATCTGTAAACCTGAAGTTCTTGGCTGCTGAAACAATCTCTCCATTTTCAATATACATGATACCATCTCTTGTTAGGCCAGTAATTGCCCCTAATTTCCGATTAACAAAATTTGTATAATGCAACCTATTGATAAAGAAACCTTGTTTGGTTTCCTCAATCATCTCAGGAATTGCTGAATCTCCTGGATAAAGTGTTAAGTTGATTGGCATCACCATACCAAATATATAATCACTGAAAGGAATTACTTGATGACCTGTACTAAGCCTCTTATCGTTTAAGTATCTTGATGCAATAAAATTATTATATATTATTGATTTAGGAATACCTTCTTCAACCAGAAAAAGTGGCTTTTTTCTTACACCTTCTCCATCTGTTGGTGAGGCCAGAAGAGTTTCAGAATTTAAGGGATCATCATGAAGTGTTAATTTTGTATCAAACATTTGAGAACCTATTTGATCGGTTACGAAACTTTGGGATTCATGATATCCCAGACCATTAAAACCAAAGGACAAGAATCTCATTAAAGTACTTGTTGCAGCTGGTGAAAGAATGACCTCATATTCTCCAAGTGAGTAATCTTTCGCAGAGCATGTACTTACAGATAATTCTGTTGCTTTTCGGGATAATTCTGCAGGTTTTAGTAAAGACGGATCTCTTTCAAATTGCTCTTCTTTTGCATATCCCTTGCCTTCCCTTTCAGTTAATGAATTAATGATTAAGCCATTATATGTGATCTGGTGGGAGATATCTATGCCATTAGAATTTAAAATCCTATATCGAAGATCAGTAATTGAAATTGCTCCTGCCAATTTAGCACTTTTATCTATAGTTTCTGCCTCACCAATCGCTGTTTCAACGATATCGGCACGCTGATATTCATCTAGTAAGCTTCCAGTAGCATTTATTGAAGGAATCACTTCTTCCGTATCTTCAGAAAAACCTTGAAAAAAAGGAATTTCAGGAATAAAAGAGAGCATCGTTTCTAACTGAGAAACAGCTGAATCTATAGCTGCTTTAGTTAAAGATGTTAAAGATAATGTACATATCTTCTTTCCTTTTGATGCCTTGAAGAGGAAACGACATGTATGATCAGAAACATTTTGATGAATTGTAGAATTAGCAAATCTAGTAAGTGCATGTAATCTATCAACACAACTTATTTCATATGAATCAAATGAACTCGATTCAAAGGCTTTTACAGCATAATCAGTTAAAGAAATGAAATTTTCAGAGAACATGATATCACTCATATTTTGGAAGTAAGATTTCGTTCTGTGGTATTTTAAACGGCAATAGTATTAATAAAAACATTTCTCTGAATCTGATAAGAGGTTTTATTTTCACACTTCGTTCGTTTTTGATGCACAATTCTCTCTGTATGTCACCAAAATTGTTTTATTCTATTTCTTCACAATGGATGTTATGTTAGAATCTCCTTCTTCTGGTGTGTTCATTTGTGTTGAAGGAATCGATGGTTCAGGAAAGACCACACATTCTCGATTATTGGTTGGATATCTTTGCTCTCTTGGTTTTGATGCAGTTTATACTACCGAACCTACAAGGTACTCTTTACCTGGTCGAAGGCTAAGAGAAAGTTTCTTCGCACCTGAACGATTACCTGTTGAAGAAGAATTTAGACTATTTTTAGAAGACAGAGTTATTCATCTTAGGGATGAAGTGATTCCTCTATTAAAGGACGGTAAGATAGTTATCACAGATAGATACTACTTTTCATCAGTAGCATATCAAGGGTCAAGAGGTTTGGATTGGAATTATATCTTGGAAGAAAATCTAAAAGTATCAATTATTCCAACTCTTGTTTTGCTTCTAGACCTATCTGTTGACGAAGCATTGGCTAGAATCTCTGCTGATAGAGAAGAAGGTGTAAATACTTTTGAGAAAAAAGAAAACCTTCAAAAAGTAGGCGAAATATACTTGAAACTGGCTGAAAAATTTCCTGAACTTTTTCATGTTGTTGATGTACATGACTCAATACAAGCTGTTCAAGAAGAACTTCAAACTTTCATAAGTAACTTCTTAGAGAAAAGATGATTTTCTACTTCAGATATAAAATTACTAGAACTAAAGCTGCAATTGAAAGAAGTACTGCGATAATGTCCAATAATCTGATTCTTACATCAAGATAAAGATTCTTTCTTCTTTTGGGAACAAACCCCTTAATTGTCATAGATTCAGCAAGATCAATGCCTCTATTTATTGAATCTGTTATTAATGGTTTCAGGGTTTTTCTAAAAATATAGATTTGTTTCCGAATTTCCCATTTTTTGGCAGTTAAGCCTTTAATTTTTCTAATATCGTTTATTTCTTGAGCTTCTCTAGCAGTAATTGGTACGAACTGGTAGATTGTAATGATAAACCAGACTAACATTGCAGGAATATACATTTTTTCTAATGAAATCGCTAGTTCATAAGGTTCAACTGAGTAGAAGAACCAAGAAATTATCAAAAAAGATGTTGTAAATCTGCATACAATAATTGCATAAAGAAAGTATGTATTTTCAACTGTAAGAGTAATATTTGCTAGAAGAGTAGCGATAAGAGAAAACAATGATAAGAACAATAAAGAAATAATGATAAATTTAACTCTGGCTCTAACAATTATTGCTAAGAAAAGAGAGAATACTGCCAAGCTTCCTAGTAAATATATGTTGCTGGAATATAGAACACTTGTTAAGAAGATAAGAACGATTACCGATTTGGTTCTTGGGTCAAAGCGAAGTCGTTTCTTAAGAAGATGTACTTCAATTTCATTATTAACAGTTATTCCCACGATTTTCACCCCTTTATCGATTTTGTAAAATTCTTCTTGCTTAATTTAGTTTCGAATTGATTTTTTGGACCTTTAAAGCTGATTTGACCATTTTCTAATCCAATAAATTCATCTGCTATTTCTCCAACCCATCTCCAATCATGAGATATTATGATTACAGTTGTTCCATTCTTTTTCATGTTTACAATCTGTTTTTTTATCCATGATTTGTTTTTATCATCTAATCCATTTGTAATTTCATCTAAGATTATTACTTCTGGTTGATGTTGAATTGCTGAAAGAAAAGATAATCTTCTTTTCTCACCATGTGATAGTGAATGAGGATTAAACTGTATTAATTCACTCAAACCACTGTTTTTCACCATTATATCAACATCCTCAGAAATAATTTCCTTCCGGATATTATTTGATATTAATAGGATTTCATCTATTGATGTTTCCTCAAAAAACTGTTTATCTGGATCTTGAAATACAACCCCAATCCTTTTGGTTTTTTCTGTCCAAGAAAGTGATTTTAGATCTATATTATCTAACTTGATTGAACCTTGTTTCGGTTTAAGTAGTCCAATTAGAAGCTTTAGAAGAGTAGTTTTTCCCGACCCATTATCTCCTACAAGAGCCACAATTTTACCCTTATTAATTTTTAATGAAATGTTTGATAATTGAAATTTGTCTGAAAAATCAAAACTTAGATTCTCTATGCTCATTTTAACTTGCTGATTTGTTTTTTTCCCATCATCTTCAGTTCTGCTAATTTTATTAGGTTTCTTCCTTACAATCGCTGAAACTTTTGCAACCAAATTTTCATCAGTAATCTCTCCCCTTTCAATTCTTATTATTTTTGATGCGAACTGTAAATATTCTTCATATTCGTGAGTTGCAATTATTATGGTTTTTCCTTTTTTATTCAGCTGGATAAATGTGTCGAGTATCAATTTCTTGTTATTTTGATCCAAGTTTGCTAAAGGTTCATCAGCAACAATTATTTCAGGATTATCAACTATGGCTGTCCCAATTGCTACTAATTGTTTTTCTCCTTCCGACAATTCATTTAATTTTCTTCCTATAATTTTTTCTATATTCAAATCCCCTACTACTGAATGAACCTTTTTTACTATTTCTTCTCTAGTATAGTCTTTATATTCAAGTGGAAATGCAATCTCCGAAAATACGTAAGGGGTTGTGAAAGAGTTTTCAAGTCGTTGTGGAATATACCCTATAATTTTTGAAAGCTTAGTGTATTGGACATTTGATATTTCGATGCCTTTTAACAGCATTTCTCCTAGTTTTTCACCTTCATAAAAGTTCTCTAGCAAACCTAGAATTGAATAACAAATTGTGCTTTTACCAGATCCACTTACGCCTGTTATGACTATGAATTCACCTTTTGAGATTGAGAAGTTAAGATTAGATACAGCTGGTTTGTCTCTTGAAAAATAACGAAAACTGAAATTTTTGAATGAGATAGTAGCATCTTTCACAGTTTTTCCTCCAAAATACTACTTTGTCTTGATTTCACTTAGAACTAATTTAAGTATGAATTTTAGTAACTTTTCATTATCTTTTGGAATTTTATTACTTGGTTTAATATTGATGCCTGCTGCTGTTAAATGACCCCCACCCGACCCATTAAACTGATTTGCAATACTATTTGCTAGATTACCCAAATTAACATCATTTCTCTTTGCAAATTGGACAGTGCTTCTTAAACTAATTCGTATTTCATCATCGTGATGTGGTGTTATAACTGCTGCAAAATCAGTTCCAAGCCCAATTAAAGCTCGTGCTACAGAAGCTTCATAACTGCTAATGTAAGATATTGTGTAAATATCCTCTCCTTCTTTATGGTGCAATAATCTCTTGGTTCCTTTTATTCTTGCCATTTTTTCAGATACATTCATAGGTGATTGTAATGTGTTAATTGCTTTTTCATAATCTCCACCACTCTGGATAAGAAATTCTACTATTGAAAATATAGACGCAGATATATATCTGAATCTCCTTGAATCAAAAATCATTCCGATTAGAAACAAGGTAGCAATTTCAGGTGGAGGTATAACTTTTAGTTCCATATAAATTTGTGATAAAATTTCTGCAGTTGATGATAATTTTTTAATAATTGCATAGTTAACCTTGTCAGTATATTCATGATGTGAATGATGATCAATCACAAAAGATAAGGTTCCCCCCCCAGTTATGCTAGTTAATGGAAACTCCCCGATTTGGTCTAAATTATTCGTGTCGCAAAGAAAAAAGGCATCTAGATTGATATCATCTAGATTATCAAGGAATTTTTCCTTTTTAATATCTAACATTCCCTTTGATAGATTACTCATTGTGTGTGAAAACAAGTATATTGATGAAGAAGGGACATATTTTTCAAGAAGATATTTTAAACCTATGGCACTTGAAACAGAGTCAGGATCAGCATTTCGATGAGTAAAAATCCCTATGTTCTTAACTTCTTCTTGATTAAGTAAATCTACGATTTTTATGAATTCTTGAGACATTTAAGCTCCTCCTTGAGAGCTTTTTGCCCGTATTCGGAAAGCTCTTTTTGCAAATTTTCCAATTGTGAGGAAGTTAATCCACCAGCAATGTCGAAATCTAATGCTAGAGTCAGTATGTTGTCTGGGTTTTGAGATAGACTTACTATTATACTGTAATCTGTAAGGAGATGTCCAAAATCATGATTTTGAATATATGTGATTATTTTCTCTTCCACATTAGTAGCTGTTTCTTCCAATTCCTCATTGGACAAGGTTTCTATTCCTATATCTTCTATTTCTGATGACATTTTATTTACTCTTAAGATAATTAAAGAAGAGCTAAGTTGGAAATTATTTCTTTCCCATGAGCTTCTCTTGCAATTCTTTCACAGACGACATTAGTTTTTTCTCTCTATTTGTTAAAGAGGAAAGTCTAACCTCAATTTTTTCTTGTTCTTCTGTTAGGTGATTTTTAACATCTTCAACATTTGATTGGAACAACAATCTTCCTGCAGAACGATAAATTATTGCAGAAGAATCCATATCTTTCGTTTCTTTCAATGCTATATCTACATCGCGTTTTTCCAACTCTTGTTGTTGTAAATTCATTCTAATAGCTTCCAATTGCTGAACAAGTTGATTAAAACGTTGAATATCTTCCTGTTGCTCTGGTGTAATTTGTGGGGTTGCCATTTGTTTACTCTCACTTATATTCTAAAACTATTCAACAACGCAAATAAAATAAATCTTTTGATAAAAGGGAAACGTTACCTATTCAAATTTTAAGAGAATCTGATTCTTCTATTCTCGTTTACAAGGAATTACAAATTACAAAACAAATAAAAGAAAAAAGAAAAAAATCTTAGATGCAGCGATAAACTGAGGTAGGACCAATTTCTCTATATTCTTTGCGGGTAACCCACAATTTAGCGAATGTTTTTAGAGAACTTAAAATACTACCACCAATCCAGACTGAATATCTTCTTTCAGGAGGTGCAATGATTTTGACTTCCATTGTCTCTGGGACAAGTTCAGTCAATTCCTTATGCAAACGTTCCTTAAGACCTGGGAACATTGTTGAACCACCGGAAAGAACAATATTAGCGTAAAGATCTCTTCGGAGATCGACGTCACAATTCTGAATGGATCTATAGATTAATTCGTCTAATGGGTTTTCTTCTGACCCTATAGCACCTGGATTAAAGAGCAACTCGGGAGCCATGAAACGCTCAGCACCGATGGTTAAAGTTTCACCATCTGGTAGTGTGTAAGTTTTTTCCATTCCAGATACTTTTTCTGCTAGTTTTAGTTCTTTTTCTGGATCTAAAGCTACGTAACAAAGGCGCTCCTTAATATCACGGACAATTTCTCTTTCAGCACTGCTAGATAGAGAATAACCTCTTTGACGTAGAAGTCTTCTGAGGTAATCTGTAATATCTCGTCCACCTATATCGGATCTATGAATAGCATGGCTAATAGCAAAACCTTCATAGACAGGAACAATGTGAGTAACACCATCTCCAGAATCTACAACTATACCAGTTGTACGACCAGAAGCATAAAGTGATAGAATAGCTTGCATTGAAATATACATAGCAGGAACATTAAATGTATCAAACATTAATTCTGCCATTTTCTCTTTGTTTTGATTCTTGTTTAATGGAGGTTCAGTTAATAGAACAGGATGTTCGTTAGGATTGACTCTTAAATCATTGTAAAATGTATAATGCCAAATTCTCTCCATTGCATCCCAGTCTTGAACTTGTCCATGTTCGACAGGATAAACAAGTTTCAAAACACCACGGAGGTTAATTGCTTCCTCGCCTATGTAATATTCGCGGACATAGTGTTCAACATCAGTCATAATGATCTGATATTTTGGATAACCAATAATTGTTGGAAAAACACTTCTTGGTTGATCTTCGCCTGCAAAACCGTTCTTTGTAAAACCAGTACCGTTATCTATAACCAGCGGTTTATTTTGAATCATCTCTTCCATAGATATCACTTTTACTTGTTTTTATTGAATCCAATATTTCGTCTTGGTCTTATGGATTCATAACCTTGAAGTATATATTAAATGTTTTGATAGTATTAGCATAAATGACATGAACACTATCGTAGCTTTTATAAACAAAATTCAAAGTTCTACGTCGTTACAACTGCTAACTACATCTAGAAAAAATGATTGTTCTTCTGAAAGCCTTTACTATATCAGTTTTTGGACTACAAACTCCCATAGTACAGCAGATTTTCCCTAATCTCTTCTTCGCTAAAACCTGCACTAATTCCGACTATAATTCTAATTACATCCATTGTCTCTGCGAGCTTCAATTCAAAGAACCCAATTACTGCATCCATTTGCAGAACTGTACCATAGCGGAAGGTCTTTCTCCAATAATTCAATAGATACCTTTCAACTGCAAATTCTAATTCATGAAGAGGTACATCTTTGGTACCAGTGTACTTAGCGAAAACTGTTCGATATGGAGCATAGTTGTAAATTTCTAGAACCTCTTGAATACTTGAAGCATTAAGTCCTTTCGCAATGAATCTATTCGGCAAGATATATCTATACGCAGGGATTTTCAAAGCTATACAACGGCAGAGAGCTAGAATACTTTTCATATTTACATAAGCTTCATAGTGTTTTGACACTTTGGGAAGAATACTATAGACATATTGATCAATAGCTGATTCCAACGGTGTAAATCTGCCACTTGTTTCAAATTCTTCATTTGCTCGTCTTAAGTACTTTTGTAGAATTCTATTCTTTTGGATAGTGATTATCTCGTTTATTGTCATATTAAGTAATCTGGAATAATAATCAATTGAATAGTCAGAAACTGGAACAAGACGAGAAAGAACTTCTTCATGCTTCATCCCTCTGTAAATGCCTTGTAAAATTATACGTAGGTTTTCCGCATTATATCT
This sequence comes from Candidatus Heimdallarchaeota archaeon, assembly GCA_023139025.1. GTDB lineage: Archaea > Asgardarchaeota > Heimdallarchaeia > Heimdallarchaeales > Heimdallarchaeaceae > UBA460. The sequence continues at coordinate 8,217 of JAGLOH010000067.1, forward strand.
CTCACTATAATTTCTGAGCTTCTTCTTAGCTGATGATCCCGCCTGTTTGTAGAATTTAACCAATAGTTTGGAATATGAGTTTTTAAGATTCCTCGACACATCAGATATTTGAGTTTCAAAATTCATATCACCAATAATGCTATCATATGATGTTTGGGTAAAAGCTGCTCTTAATTCTTGCAGATTTTTTGAAGATAATAATAAGCTAATTTGTGATTTAGTTAGAAAGTTTCCAATAATCCCGTGAGCTCTCCCTAGCATGTAACTAATATCTCCGAACGACATTTTAACTACCTTTTTTCGGGACAAAATTAATGGAAACAAGTTTTTCTTTCATTGGTAAGAATTCTTTTCCATCTCCTGTATAGAATTTTGTAAACCATTCTACCCAATGGAGCCTTAATGTGTTAAGGAATGAAAGTAAACCTTCTAATGGCAAGATAATAAAAATAGCTACTACTATTCCTACAACCCACCAAACCCATGAAATACCGAGTGCTGAAACGTAATGTCCATGC
>JAGLOH010000068.1 GCA_023139025.1 Candidatus Heimdallarchaeota archaeon
GATGATTCAGAAAGGAAAGAAAAGAAGAAGGGAGTATATGCTAAAACCTACAAAGCTGCAGATGAATATGTTCAGATTCATCATACTAAACGATCGTGGAAAGACATAGTAAAATGGAATGAACAAGAACTAATGCGTATAGAGAAGAAAGCATTATTCTTCATACAAAAAATAATAGAAGACTTAGAACTTCCTGCAATGGTTTCTTACAGTGGAGGAAAAGATAGTTTAGTAACATTATCTCTAGTTAAGCAAGCTTTACCTGGTGGCAATTATGATGTTCTATTTGTTGACACTGGAATCGAATTTCCAGAAACAGTAAACTATGTAAAAGAAAGCAGTAGAAAATTAGGATTCGAAGATAAATTAATTATAGAACAAGTATCTTCCAAAGTTTTTTGGGATGCTTTTGAAAAATTCGGACCACCAGGAAGAGATTTTCGTCATTGTTGTAAATTTGCAAAACTAGCTCCTATTCAACGAGTAATAGACAAGCTCTATCAAGGAGGACAGTGTGTTAGTTTTGTAGGACAAAGGAGATATGAGTCGTTTCGACGAGCCATTACTGATATTTGGCAGAATCAATATGTTCCAAACCAAATCAATGTATCACCTATTCAGAATTGGAATGCTCTTATGATTTGGCTATATATTTACTGGAAAGATTTACCGTATAATCCTCTTTATGACACAGGATATGTGAGAATAGGATGTTGGGTTTGTCCATCCTCAGACATGGCACAGTTTAAGATTCTAGAAAATAGTCATCCGAAACTCTATACAAAACTCCATACCGCAGTTGAAAAATGGAAAGAAGAAAGAAATCTTCCAAACGGATTCTGGGAACATGGATTGTGGAGATTCAAGCAGATTCCAAAGAAAATTTCAAACGTTCTTTCTTTAGATCTTAATGACTTTAAAACTACATCCAAACAGAATGAATTATCGTTCATGGAAATAGAAGCTAGTGACTGCATCACTAATCCAGTTACTGTTATTGGCAGTTTTTCGAGTAGAATAAATCTAGACACAGTATCTAGTGCACTAATAATGGTAGGAAAAGTTCAATTCAATCGTAAACTTAGCTTTATTCGTGTGTCCAGTAAGAAGTTTTCAGTTATTTTGTACCATGATGGTGCTTTCAAAATTATTTTCAGAAAACAGGATAATCTCACAAAGTATGGTATTCAAAATGCAATTGAAAATTTCATTTACACAGTTTTAAGAGCAGTTGAATGTATAAACTGTGAGCTTTGTGTTGGAAAATGTAAGCTTAAAGCCATATCAATCAACAATAATATTATTTTTGTTGACAAAAAGAAGTGTACTAAATGTAATTTGTGTGCAGAAGCTTGCCCTATTGTCACAATTGTTCACAAGAAGGTCAAAGAGACCATAAAACAAACATTAAAGGAAAATAAACTTCAATAAGTTTTAGCATGGATAATCATTAACGCTAATCATAACATTTTTTTATAAATAGATTGACCTTGCATTGATAATTATGCCAGCAAACCCTAATCGTGAGTTTTTACTAGAACTTAGTGGTCTTGTTAACAAGAGAGTAAAAATCTCTCTGAATAATGAGACAATATATACAGGAGTATTACGTGGAATACAGGATAACTCTCTTAACGTTGTTTTAGCAGACGCAGATAGTGGAGATGAAAGTTACTTTAGAGTTTTTATCACTGGTTCTAATATTGTTGAAATAACTTTAGCTGAAGAGCCATTTGATTTATCAGGATTAGCAGGTGAACTTTCTCAAATGTTTCAACCACAAAATGTTAAAATTATTGAAGAAGCAGCCATCATCCAAGTTTTTGACAGATTTACTGTTAGTGAAGATGGTGTGAAAGGAACTGGACCAATTTCAGAGAGAATCCAAAAAATCTACGATAAATACAAAGCAGAAAAAGGATAAAGCGAGATTTACGATCGCTCTTTTTTTCTTTTCTAGACGAAGGAAGGAATGACAAATGGATGAAATAATTTCCTCGGACTTGCATGGGAGACTAGGTAAAATCGCTTTACCTAAAGGAGATGTAATTACCCCAACTCTTCTACCTGTCATAGACCCAAGGAAAAATTTGATCTCTGCCAAAGATATGAAGAAAAAATTTGATTTCAATTTTGTAATAACTAGTGCATATTTGTATTATAAGAGGTATGGAATGCCAGATGATTCAAAATCAATTCATGAAACATTGGATTTTGATGGTAATATTATGATGGATAGCGGAGCATACCAAGTTCTTGTTTATGGTGATGTAGACATAGATCCAATTCAATCTCTTCAAATACAATCCAATCTAAAAACTGATGTTGGTGTCATTTTAGATGTACCTACTCCACCAGAAGATACATACTCACAAGCCAAGCAGAAAGTCGAAGAAACTGTTAGAAGAATTGGTTTGTCTCTAGCTCATATTGAAGAACATCCAGAAACTATTTGGACTCTTCCTATACAGGGGGGAAAAAATACCAAGCTGATTGAATATTATTTGAATGAATTGAAACAGAAGGAATATTTGTCTCATTTTAAAATTCATGCGCTTGGAAGTGTTGCTCCCATTATGTCACAGTATGATTTTCTATCATTATTTTCTATGATTAAAAAGTCTAGAGAATTACTTCCACACAATATTCCTTTCCATTTGTTTGGAGCTGGTCACCCAATGATCTTTCCATTTGTTGTTGCATTAGGATGTGACACATTTGATAGTGCTGCATATATCTTGTATGCAAAAGAGAATCGATATATGACAAATACAGGGACATATCATTTACATGAATTATTTGAGCTACCATGTAACTGTGAAATTTGCTCAAACTGGACGCCAAAAGAGCTCTTTGATACTGATGAAGATACTAGAATAAGAAATGTAGCTTTGCATAATCTTTATGCCTCTCATGCTGAACTGAAAAGAATTAGAGTCAGTTTAAAAGATGGAAACTTATGGGAATTATTAGTTAGAAGATCTAAAGCTCATCCGTCGCTCTATAAAGCATTTAAGCATCTAGCAAATGGTTCTGATATTGAATATCTCGAATATGGCACACCAATCACAAAACAAACAGGTCTTAAAATTTCTGGAGAAGACTCATTTTATCGCCCTGAATATTCTAAAGGCAGGAAACGGATATACGCTAGATACACTCCTAATAATTCTAAAGTAATCCTTCTTATTTCCTCTGGGAGAAACAATCCTGTTGAATTATTAAACCTTAGAAGTGAATTAGAGGATCTGATAAAATCAAAAACAGATGAAATGGATTTTGCTTTTCTTATACCTTTCTTTGGTCTTTTACCATTAGAATTAATTGAAACTTACCCATTCAGTCAATATGTTTTTTCAGCAGTTCTTTCTGAAGGTTTATTAGACAATCTAAAACCTGAGATAGAGAAATTCTTAGAAATATTTCAGTATAAAGAAATTGTACTATGTCCTCTGGACACTTGGAAAAATTCTGAAATTCTAATCAAACTAATCAAAGAAATACTGACAAAGAAGAATATTTCTCTTGAAGAAAAGAAATTTCGTGAGTTATGACGAATAATTACCAATCGACTTTTTATAGTATTTTTTAGATATTTTTATGATGAATAGTGCTAAAAATCAAGAGACAAATGATCCTCCTCAACCTGGAGATACCATAACTTACTTAGAAGGAGAAATACTTTCTGTTAAAAAAAGCAAAAAGGGGGGAATGTATGGTAAATTAAGCACAAAATTCGGAATTTATGATTATATATTGAAAGACTCCAGTTCTTTAGCAAATAATGTTTTAGTTGGGTTAAGATTAACAATCAATAAAGGGTATTGTTTTGAGAATAAACAAGGTGAACATGTTATATCTGACGGTAAGTTTGGAAATATAAAAACAGAGATAGATATGAACCAGTTTTACAGTTTTACTGAAAAAGGTATTATAATTACAGGAAAAATGATAGAGATTAATCATTACAATGGGATTTCCACTCTCAAGTTGGAATTGCTATTTCCTCCTTATACCTACCAAGAAATCAGATTATCCTCTAATTTTAGTGCTTCTGACGTCAATTCGAAAAAATTTCAAGATTTAATTGCTGGAAAGGCTGTAAAAATTAAAGGATCAGGTTCATATAGTAAATTGGAGGTTAAAGATGTTGAAATTTTACCGCAGAATCACTTCCTAAACATGATTACTAAAATCAAAAATAATAATCTTGAAACATTTACATCATTTAACCACATAATCCTTAATCAAATACAACTTGTAGAGAATTTCCATGATTCTTTCAAAAATTCCCTCATAAATATGGGGAAAAAGATTTCAAAGACGTTACTCACTGAACTAAAAGAGGTTTTGCAGAATAAAATTTTTGATGGAAGCGTTAAATTCCCATATAATACACTTATTCCACTCACTGATATTGATGAATATTTTAGCACTATGCTAACATTTTTTCGCAATATAATTAGTAGTGAAAGGGCTTCAAACAATCCAGAAGATTTGGTTACTATTCTGAAATATTACTATCCTGCATATTCTTGTAAGAATTATAGTTAACTAATAAAGAAGACTACTTCTTTGAATTTAAATAAAAAAGATTATTTTCTTTCAATGGCTATTTCAATATGAACATCTTCAGGTACATGGATTCTCATAAGTAATCTCATGCTCTTTTCTTCTGCATCCATATCAATAATCCTTTTGTGAAGTTTCATCTCTAGATGATCAAATGTAGCTGTACCATTACCACAAGGAGACTTTCTAACAGGTAATACTATTCTCTTGGAAGGTAGGGGAATTGGTCCTCTAAGACGTACTCCTGTTCTCTCAGCAATCTTTCCAATTTGATTGCAGATTTTTTGTAATGATTGCGGGTCATTGCTGATTAATTTGATTCTAGCTCTTTGAGCCATTGTTTCACCTTTTGATAAAAAGTTTAGGTGGTTTTAAGAAGATTTCGTTTTTAGTAAGAAAATAAAAAAGAAATTGTGAGAGGTTCAATCCTCCATGAATCTATCTAAACACGGTGTTCAAGTGTGTTTTCCAAGCGTTGAATCCTTTCCTCTAAGGTTTCAATTCTTTTAACAATTTGAATCAATGTCTCTTCAATAGCTGACATTTCTGAACTTGTAGTATGTTGAGATACAGTTGCAGCTGTTGCAGCTACTTCTTTAAGTAATATCTCTGCTTCTGATGTAATTTCTTTTGTAATCTGGTCAATTATAAAATCATTCAAGTAGAGATTTACTTCAGATACAACAGCCTTGATATTTTCAAGAACACCAGCTTCGCTGAGTTCTTTGACTATTGTTTCTGATTCAACAATTCCATCTAGTTTTATCTGGATATACCACTGTCCTTTAACGTTTGTTAAAGCAATGGCATATCGTGTTCCAGGAACTTTAGTTTCATACATCTGTATAACCTCGTAAATGCAGATATTATTATTTGTTATACAAACTATATCTTTTAAATTTAAAACATTAACGGAAGTAGAATTTTTGATTACTTAAGATAAATCTTTAAACCTACAAGCGTATAGCACACTCGAATATGAGTTCATACGCCAAGAAAGTGTCTTCTTCAATGGGTAACAAACAAAACATTCGAAATGTTAGTGTTGTTAGTCATGTAGATCACGGGAAAACTACTCTTTCGGATCATTTGCTTCAAGCAGGAGGTTTAATATCTAAAACAATGGCCGGAAGTGCTAGAGCTTTAGATTATCTAGAAGAGGAACAAAAAAGAGGTATCACTATAAAAACAGCAAATATCTCTTTTATTTTTGAGCAAGAAAATGAATCTTATTTAGTAAACTTAGTAGATACTCCTGGGCACGTAGATTTCTCAGGAATGGTTTCACAAGCATTGAGATTGGTTGACGGAGTGATAATTGTTGTTGATGCTGTTGAACAGATAATGGCTCAAACTGAATCAGTAATTAGACAATCAATGAATGAATATTTAAGACCAATTCTTTTCATAAATAAAGTTGACAGATTGATAAATGAGCTCAAATTACCAAAAGAGGAAATCGAAACAAGAATCAATAACATCATTGAAATGGTGAACGAACTTATTGATCAATATAGTATTAGTTCTGACAACAAAGAATGGAAAGTAAGATTTGATAAAGGTACAGTAATCATAGGATCCGCACTGAATGGTTGGGCCATCTCATCCTACTCCAAAATGATTCCGCATTTTGATATGATTATTAAACATCATGAAGAAGATAATATTGAGCAACTAAGAAGCAATTTTCCAATCGTAGATGCTTTCCTAACATCAATAATAAATAATATTCCTAGTCCTAAAGAAGCTCAGCTTGAACGAGTTCAACATATTACTCAATTTATTGATGAAGGCTCAAAACAAGCAATACAAGAATGTAATGATGTAGGTCCTTTGATTTCATGTCTCGGAAAGCTGCTTTATGAAGATAATAGAGGCATTATTTCAGTTATAAGAATATTTTCAGGTTCAGTAAAATCAGGTTCTACAATACGAAATCGAAGAACTGGAGAAACAACAAGAGTTCAACAGGTTTGTATCTATAAAGGTCAATCATTAGAAACAATTGGTTCAGTTGGAGCAGGAAATATCGCCGTTATTATTGGTTTAAAGAATGTTCAAATTGGAGATACAATTGTAGTTGAAAGTGAAAACCCTCCGAATGTACTTTTTAATCAAATTTTCTATCTACAAGAATCTGTTATTTCTCAAAGAATAGAGCCAATAAAAGTTTCAGATATTCCAAAACTACAAAAGAATCTAGAAATTCTATCTTTAATTAAACCTAATTTTCACAACTCAACAGATGAAAATACTGGTGAAATGAAAATATATGGAATCGGTGAGCTTCAACTTGAAATTATCATTGGAGAGATAGAAAAAAGTGGTATAGCTGTTGAAGTTTCAAATCCTGAAGTAACTTTAATAGAGCAAATAGAAGAAGAAGTGAGACTACAAAAAATAGATTATTTGGATTTGCTCAAAATAGAGTTAACTTGTATGTCATCACAAGAGGATACTAAGGATTGTATATACAGTGATTACAGAGATAACTGTTTGAAAGTAGAAGCTAAAATTACAACAGAAGAGATTCAAGATTTAATTAAAATTGGTTTTCGAAATGCTATTCTACGTGGTCCACTGAAAGGATATCCAGTTCGGAAACTTACTTTAATAATTCAAGATATTCAAGAATTAGCTCCAGATTCGCTTAGATATGAGATAATCGTTCCATTAGTAAAAAACGCTGTTCACGAAGCATTACAAAAGGGGAAAGTTGGAATCTTTGAACCAATTTATCGTTTCTCAATAAGCACGCCCCTCCATTATCTAGGACCTGTTTTGACGGTTATGCAAAGATTTGGTAGTAATATTGAAGATACAGAACACATTGCATCAAGATCAACTATAAAAGGTGAAATTAGTGTCGAATCTTCTCTTCAAATTGCTTCGGAATTAAGATCGGCTTCCGATGGTTATGCTTTCTGGCAATTTGAGTTTCTTGGGTTCAAAAGAAAAAACTAGTCATAAAGATTTGATGGCTCAGTACTCAAGATCCTCAACATCTAGTTCAGTCAAGGGCTAGATTCTTCATTGCCAGATGAAGATTAACTATCTTATTCTTTTATTTTCCCATTTCAGTAAGTATTCTTTCGGAGATTTTAGAACATTTTTCTATTATTTCATTTTTGTCTAATGTTTTGTGTTTTCTATTTTCATAAATGAAGTTACCATTTACGAAAAGATCTGTAACATCAGAACTTAATGATGAGTATATCACATTTGACAAAGGATTATTCTGTGGCCAAGAATGACTTCTCTCAAATGATAAAAGTGTGATATCTGCAACAGAACCTTTAGATATTCCAGATGAAGGTTTTCCTAAAGCTTTCATCCCTTGTATAGTTCCTACTGTAAGAATTTGTGAGTTTCTTATTACTTTAGGGTTATTTGCCAAATATTTTTGCAACATTGCAGCTGTTGATATCTCCTCTAGCATTCCTAAATCATTGTTGGAAGCATTTCCATCAGTTCCTACTGCTACATCAATTCCTAAATCTAGATATTTGTAAATTGGAGCTATTCCAGTTGACATCTTCAAATTAGATTGTGGATTATGAAGTACAATAAAATCATTTTCCTTCATAATACTCATGTCTTGTTCATCAGTGTGAACACAGTGTGCACCTAGAATTTTCAAATCCGTTAATCCAATACTTTGTATATATTGAATTGGAGACATTTGAAACTGATTCTTAGCATCTTCTACTTCTTTCTTTGTTTCATTTAGATGAATATGAATAGGGATATTATATTCAGATGCTAAATCTGCAATCTGAAGTAAGTATTCTTCAGGTACAGAATATGGTGCATGAGGACCAATTCCATACTTCACAAGTTGATGCTTACCAGAAGCTTTTCTTCTCACAAGATTAGAAACATGCTTCCAAGTATTTTCTAGACTCCCAGATTCTGGGGTATTATCAAAAACAGATGGACACAGAAGAGCTCTGACATTAGCTTCTTTAGCAGCTTTTTCAATGCTTTCAGCGTAAAAATACTGATCAATGAATCCACTTATTCCTGATTCAATTAGCTCTAAACATCCTAGAAGTGCTCCATAATACGCATCCTCTGAACTCATTCTCATTTCAAATGGCC